>NZ_LYTG01000058.1:0-13911 GCF_001816105.1 Exiguobacterium sp. SH31 | reverse complement strand
CAAAAGTCAAAGATGGTCAGAGGGTGGTGGAGATGAGAAACATATCTGATGTAATCGAACAGTATTTGAAGCAAGTGCTGAAGGAAAGTCAGGCAGAAGCGATTGAAATCAAACGACAAGATATCGCGAAACGTTTTGAATGTGTTCCGTCTCAAATCAACTATGTCATCAATACACGTTTTACGGTCGAAAAAGGCTACCTTGTAGAAAGTAAGCGAGGCGGGGGCGGTTATATTCGAATTCGTCGCGTCATTCTTCATGAGAAACAAGACTTGCTGACGAGTTTAATGGATATTTTACAAGACCATCCTCGCCTTACGGAACAACTTGTTGAAAACATTTTGATCCGTTTATTTGAAGAAGGTATGTTGAGCGAGCGGGATGTCCGTTTACTGTACCACTTGTTGTCCGACGAAACGCTCGGCTTCAACGCCGACGACCGCTATCTGATTCGAAGACAGCAACTACTCGCCCTGATGAAGCTACTTAGTTATCACTGACGGAGGCTTAAGACATGTTATGCGAACGGTGTAAACGGCGTCCTGCCGTCAATGAAGTCGTTATGTTGGAAAACGGGGTCCCAGTCGAACGAAAACTATGTCGGAACTGTACAGCCGAAGTGATGGCCGGTTACGTTCCTGTCGTGAAGCGGTGTCCAACTTGCCAGATGACACAGAGCGAGGTGACGCACCTCAGAAAAGCGGGCTGCGCTTCATGTTACACAGTTTTCCGTGAAGAGTTGATTAAAATGACACGTCAGTACCAGCAAGGGCACGACCATCATGTCGGTTCGGTACCTGACGCGTTACGCACACCGGATGAGCGAATCGGCGAACGTCTTGTAAAGTTAGCAGGGGAGTTAGAACGGGCCGTCGAACAAGAAGATTATGAACGAGCGGCACGAATCAAAAAAGAAATGACGCAACTGAAAGGGCAAGGTGAGGCGTGATGGAGACATTCCTCAAACATCCGCTCGGTCCAAAAATGAAAGAACGGGCCAAGCTTGATGATCTTGTCATCTCGACACGAATTCGTTTGGCACGTAATTTAAAAGACACCGTCTTTTCTCCTACATTGTATCAAGAAGGACAGCGACAGCTATGCGAACGTATCGAGACGGCCTTGGGCGGCTTACAAGGCTTTGAATATCTGCATATGCGCGCCTATGATCAAGTGACGCGGCAAGCTCTCGTCGAAAAGCATTTGATCAGCCCGACGATTGCGGAAAAAGATGAGAGTGCTGTTTTCCTGAGTGAAGACGAGACGATTAGCGTGTTGATTAACGAAGAAGATCATTTGCGCATCCAAACGTTGCTTCCCGGCTATCAAGTCCAAGAAGCGTTCGAACTTGCGAAACGAGTCGACGCGCTCTGTGGTGAGTCGCTCCCATACGCTTTCGATGAAGAGCTTGGCTATTTGACGACGTGTCCGAGCAACATCGGTACCGGACTTCGCGCATCGGTCATGCTTCACCTGCCGGGTCTGACGTTAACGGGACGAATAACTCCTATATTAGTAGAACTTCGCAAACGCGGATACACGATTCGAGGACGTTACGGAGAAGGCAGTGACGCAGCCGGGCGTTTGTTCCAGTTATCGAATCAACGGACGCTTGGCAGCGATGAATCGCAGCTGTTATCTGATTTTATGGAAATTACAGAACAAATCGTCCACGCGGAACGTCAAGCCCGAGAACAGCTCCTAGCCAGTAACCAAGATGAATTGGAAGATCAGTTTTATCGTTCTTACGGGATTTTACGTTATTCCAAATTATTGTCGTCGACAGAGGCGATTGAACGGTTATCCGATTTACATTTAGCGAGTGACCTCGGTATTTTGTCCGACTGGAGTCCACCGCAGTTTCATGATTTGATCGTCCGCCTACAATCAGGTTTCCTACAAAAACATTTCGGGAAAACATTATCTACGAAAGAACGAGATCGCGAACGAGCGACTCTCGTACGTCGAACGTTAGATCATGGTTTAGTTTGATCCAACTTTAAGGAGGTTTTGTCAATGATGTTTGGTCGATTTACAGAACGAGCTCAACGCGTATTAGCTTTAGCACAAGAGGAAGCGGTACGACTTGGCCATCATAATATTGGTACGGAACATATCTTGCTCGGACTTGTCCGTGAAGGTGAAGGGATTGCTGCCAAAGCGTTGTTCGCCCTCGGTCTAACTTCTGAGAAGATTCAACAAGAAGTCGAGGCGCTGATTGGCCGTGGTTCTGAGAACGGGTCGACAATCCACTACACGCCGCGTGCGAAAAAAGTCATCGAGCTCTCGATGGATGAAGCCCGTAAACTCGGTCATTCTTACGTCGGGACAGAGCATATTTTACTCGGATTGATTCGTGAAGGCGAAGGCGTCGCTGCCCGCGTCTTGAACAACCTCGGTATCAGCTTGACGAAAGCACGGCAACAAGTGCTTCAACTCCTAGGGAACACGGAATCGTCGTCAAACGCATCACAACCAGGTACAAGCGCTGCGACACCGACACTTGATGGCTTGGCCCGCGACTTGACGCAACAAGCGCGTGAGTCACGTCTCGACCCTGTTATCGGCCGTGCCGGTGAAATCCAACGGGTCATCGAAGTGTTGTCTCGCCGGACGAAGAACAACCCGGTCTTGATTGGAGAGCCAGGTGTCGGTAAGACGGCAGTTGTCGAAGGACTCGCGCAACAGATCATCAACAATGAAGTGCCGGAGACGCTTCGCAACAAACGCGTCATGGTGCTTGACATGGGTACGCTCGTCGCGGGAACGAAATACCGCGGTGAGTTTGAAGACCGATTGAAAAAAGTCATGGACGAGATTCGCCAGGCCGGCAACGTCATTCTCTTCATCGACGAGTTACACACGTTGATTGGGGCGGGTGGAGCCGAAGGGGCGATCGATGCTTCGAACATCTTGAAACCGTCGCTCGCTCGAGGTGAGCTCCAATGTATCGGTGCAACAACGCTTGACGAGTACCGGAAATACATTGAGAAGGATGCCGCACTCGAACGCCGCTTCCAACCGATTCAAGTGAATGAGCCGACGACGGACCAGGCTGAACAGATTTTGTTCGGTTTGCGTGACCGCTATGAGGCTCACCACCGTGTCACAATTACGGATGAGGCGATTCATGAAGCGGTTGTCTTATCTGACCGCTATATTTCGGACCGGTTCCTTCCAGACAAAGCGATCGACCTCGTCGACGAAGCGGCTTCGAAAGTTCGCCTTCGTTCATTCACGGCTCCGCCGAACTTAAAAGAGCTTGAAGCACGTCTCGAATCGATTCGTAAAGAAAAAGATTCGGCCGTCCAGAGCCAAGAGTTTGAAAAAGCGGCTTCGCTTCGTGATACAGAACAGAAGCTTCGCGATGAACTCGAGCACCTCAAATCAGAATGGCAGAACAAGCAAGGCAATGAAAAGCTTGAAGTGACGAAAGAAGATATCGCCCAAGTCGTCGCAAGCTGGACGGGTGTGCCGGTGACAAAAATTGCCGAAGAGGAGACAGACCGTCTCCTCAAGCTCGAATCGATCTTACACGGTCGGGTCATCGGTCAAGATGAAGCCGTCAAATCAATCTCGCGGGCGATCCGCCGGGCCCGGGCCGGACTGAAAGATCCAAAACGTCCGATCGGTTCATTCGTTTTCCTCGGACCGACCGGTGTCGGGAAAACGGAACTAGCGCGTGCTGTAGCTGAGGCGCTCTTCGGTGACGAGGATGCGATCATCCGAATCGACATGTCGGAGTATATGGAAAAACATGCGACGAGCCGTCTCGTCGGATCACCTCCGGGGTATGTCGGATACGAAGAAGGCGGTCAGTTGACGGAGAAAGTTCGTCGTAAGCCATACTCGGTCATCTTGCTTGATGAGATTGAAAAAGCTCACCCTGAAGTGTTCAACATCTTGCTCCAAGTGCTCGATGACGGGCGTCTGACCGACTCGAAAGGTCGTACGGTCGACTTCCGCAACACGGTCATCATCATGACGTCAAACGTCGGTGCGGCCGCACTTAAACGGAACAAATATGTCGGTTTCACCGTCGAAGATGACGTGAAACGTGAATATACGGAAATGAAAGATAAAGTCATGGAAGAATTGAAGAAAGCGTTCCGACCTGAGTTCTTGAACCGGATCGACGAGATCACCGTCTTCCATTCGCTTCAAAAAGAGCATATCCAAGAAATCGTCAAACTTATGGCGAAGACGCTCACAGATCGACTTGGCGAGCAAGGCATCGATTTCACTTTGACGGAATCGGCGCTTGAGAAGATTGCCGTAGTTGGTTATGACCCTGAGTACGGGGCTCGTCCGCTCCGCCGTGCGCTCCAGCGCGAGGTGGAAGACCGACTCTCAGAATCGATGCTCAGCGGGGAGATCACGAAAGGCAGTAAAGTGGCTCTCGATGTTCAAGACGGTGAATTCATCGTCCGCAACGAAGGTGTCGTCCAGTAAATACGGAGCTCCCTCTCTCTTGTGAGGGGGCTTTTTTAGACAGAAGGGAATAACATGGCAAAAATTAAAACGAAGTACGTATGTCAGTCTTGTGGCTATGAATCCGCAAAATGGATGGGCCGTTGCCCAGGATGTAACGAGTGGAACACGCTCGTCGAAGAATTTGTTGAAGAAAAGAAAGCGAAACGGGGAGCTGCGTTCGTCCATAGCTCGTCGCGACAACTGAAGCCAGAGCGTCTCTCAGACGTCGTTTCCCAAGAAGAAACACGTGTGCATACGAACAGTCAAGAGTTCGACCGGGTGCTCGGGGGCGGAATCGTCCCGGGCTCGCTCGTCCTCGTCGGTGGGGACCCGGGGATCGGGAAGTCGACAATTCTCCTGCAAGTGAGTGCACATCTCGCCCACAGCGGTCGGAAAGTGCTATATATTTCCGGGGAAGAATCGTTGAAACAGACAAAGTTGCGCGCGGAACGACTCGGATTGCCGACGCAGGATTTATACGTTCTCGCCGAGACGGACATGCTCATGATCGAACGGGTCATCGATGAAGAGGAACCCGGGTTCGTCATTATCGACTCGATTCAGACGGTATACATGGATGAAATCCAATCGGCGCCAGGCAGCGTCGCCCAAGTACGGGAATGTACAGCTGCGCTCATGAAAATTGCGAAGACACGAGGGGTCGCCGTCTTTATCGTCGGCCACGTGACGAAGCAAGGATCGATTGCCGGACCGCGTCTGCTCGAGCATATGGTGGACGCTGTTCTGTATTTTGAAGGAGAACGTCACCACACGTTCCGGATTTTACGGGCCGTCAAAAACCGGTTCGGTTCGACGAACGAGATTGGAATATTCGAGATGAAAGAAGGCGGTCTTGAGGAAGTGCTCAACCCGTCAGAGATTTTCCTCGAAGAACGGACCGCGGGCGTCTCAGGCTCGACGGTCGTCGCATCGATGGAAGGGACGCGGACGGTACTCGTTGAGCTGCAAGCACTCATTTCCCCGACGTCGTTCGGGAACCCGCGCCGGATGGCAACGGGAATCGATCAAAATCGGGTCGCTCTTCTCATGGCCGTGCTGGAGAAACGTTCGGGTCTCTTGCTTCAAACGCAAGACGCTTATTTGAAGGCGGCGGGCGGAGTCAAGCTCGATGAACCGGCAATCGATTTGGCGATTTGTATTTCGATTGCCTCAAGTTTCCGGGACCGTCCGACTCGTCCGACCGATGTCTGCATCGGCGAGGTCGGATTGACCGGAGAAGTGCGCCGTGTGTCACGGATTGAGCAACGTGTCGCGGAAGCGGCCAAGCTCGGTTTCACGCGTGCGATCATTCCGAAGAATAATCTAGGAGGCTGGACCGCCCCGCCTGGTATCGACGTGGTCGGTGTCAGTACTGTCGATGAAGCGCTCCAACTTGCCATCCCGTTCTGACGGGGCGCTTCCGGCAGTTTTTAACGCTTTGTAACGAACGGATTTAAAAGAACCGTGTTACAATATAAGTGTTATTTTTTTGAAATTTTAATTCAATAGAAGGAGGTGGAATGAGTGAAGATTGCAGTGCGACTCGGATTTATTTTGATTGGACTCGTCGTCGGATGGTTTGGCATGATCGAAGCGATGGTGCTTCTTGATGACCTCGGTGTCAGCGTGCCGGCATGGTTGACGATTCCTTACGTTGCTAGTTTGATTGGTGGACTTATCTTCTTCATTCTCAGTTTATTTTTGACCGATGTGATCGTCAAATTTATCCGTTTTGTCGAAGAACGGCTCGTCCGTTTACCGGTCGGCGATATTTTATTCGGCTCGATCGGATTGATCATCGGTTTATTGATTGCCTTTTTGATCAGTGTATCGCTTGAGGTCACAGGCATCTTCTTACTCAGTAAGATTGTACCGATTTTTGTGACTGCCCTGTTCGGTTACTTTGGATTTGCCGTTGGTTACCGGAAGCGGAACGAATGGATCAAGTTGTTCGTGAAAAGTGAACGGGACAAGCCGGAAGCGGAACCATTACGCCGCTCGAACGATAAAATATTAGATACAAGCGTAATCATCGATGGTCGGATCGCCGATATTTCGAAGACCGGATTCATCGAAGGGACACTCATCGTTCCTCAGTTCGTCATCGGAGAGTTGCAGTACATCGCCGACTCGTCGGATACGCTTAAACGGAATCGAGGCCGACGCGGTCTGGATATTTTAAAAGAGCTCCAAAACAACGATCGAATCGAGGTCGAGATTTACGATGGTGACTTTGAAGACGTGGCCGAAGTCGATATTAAATTGATCAAGCTCGCCGAGTTAAAAAAAGGCATCGTCGTGACGAACGATTACAACTTGAATAAAGTGTGTGAGGTCCGAAACGTACCGGTGCTCAACATTAATGATTTGGCCAACTCGGTCAAACAGATTGTTATTCCTGGAGAAGAGATGGTCGTGACGGTCATCAAAGAAGGGAAAGAACAGAACCAAGGGGTCGCTTATCTTGAAGACGGGACGATGGTCGTCGTCGAAGGCGGACGCAAGCTCATCTCGAAGACGCTTCCTGTCGTCGTGACGAGCGTACTCCAAACATCCGCGGGCCGAATGATTTTTGCTCGCCCTGAATAAGTATGGAAAAAGAGACGCATCAGCGCTCTCTTTTTTCACGAAGAGAGGTGAACGTGATGGTACGTTACACGGTCGTCATCCCGGCTGCCGGGAAAGGCAAGCGCATGGGAGCCGATGAGAACAAGTTGATGTTGTCGCTCCAAGGAAAACCGATCATCGTCTGGACCGTCGAGGCGTTTGCGAGAGACACATGGTGTGAACAGATTGTTTTGGCGATTCGTCCGGAAGAAGAAGCCTGGTTCGCGCATGAGTTACGTCACGTCCCGACGCCGATTACGTACGTGGCAGGCGGGGAAGAACGGCAACAGAGTGTTCGAGCCGGTTTACAGATAATCGACACGGACGGAGTTGTGTTGATCCATGACGGGGCCCGGCCGTTCGTTCGAATCAGTCAGTTGCATCAAGTGGCGGAAGCGGCTCAGACGAAAGGGGCCATTTTAGCCGTTCCTGTGAAAGATACGGTGAAACAAGTGACCGCGGGGACGATTACGCAAACTGTTCCCCGTGAGACGCTTTGGCTCGCTCAGACACCACAAGCGTTTCCTGCGGCTGACATCCGTGCGATTCATGATCAGGCGGAATCATCCCGATTCGTCGGGACCGATGATGCTAGCTTGTTCGAGTGGTCAGGTAAAGAAGTCACCGTCATTCCAGGTGACTATCACAACATAAAAATGACGACCCCCGAGGATTTGTTGTTCGGGGAAGCGATCTTGACGAAGGAGGACTATCGATGAGAATCGGACAAGGTTTTGATGTACATGCGTTCGCAGAAGGGCGTCCGCTTATATTAGGAGGGATCGAGATTCCTCACGACCGCGGTTTGCTTGGACACTCGGATGCCGACGTGTTGCTTCACACCATCGCGGATGCGGCGCTCGGTGCCATCGCGGCAGGGGATATCGGCAAACACTTTCCGGATACGGATCCCGATTTTAAAGATGCAGACTCGAAAGTGTTGCTCCAACACGTATGGCAACTCGTCAAGGCAGAAGGGTATGTGCTCGGCAACGTAGACGCGACCGTTATGGCGGAACGGCCGAAGCTCCGGACGTATATCGATGACATGCGCGCGGTCATCGCTGAACTGCTTGAAGCTGATATTAGCCAAGTGAACGTGAAAGCGACGACGACGGAGCGGTTAGGTTTCACGGGGCGTGAAGAAGGAATCGCCGCCCAGGCGGTCATCTTGCTCAACCGTGCTTGAAAAAAGTGGTATACTATTTGGGCAGAAGAGAAGAAAGGTGGAAATATTATGAGTGAAGTGCGTGTACGCTATGCGCCAAGTCCGACGGGTCACCTTCATATCGGGAACGCCCGGACCGCGCTATTTAACTATTTATATGCTCGCCACGCAGGTGGGAAAATGATTCTTCGGATCGAGGACACGGATCAAAAACGAAACGTCGAGAACGGTGTCGAAAGTCAGATGAAGTACTTGGAATGGCTCGGTATCGACTGGGATGAAGGTCCGGGTCGCGATGGCGATTACGGTCCATATTTCCAAATGGAACGACTCGACCTCTACAACAAATACGTGAACGAGTTGATGGACAAAGGGCTCGCTTATAAATGCTACATGACGTCAGAAGAACTCGAAGCGGAGCGCGAGGCACAGATCGCACGCGGTGAAGCACCACGCTACTCGGGAGCACATCGCGACTTGAGCGACGCTGAGCGCTCGACGTTCGAAGCCGAAGGACGGAAGCCGTCGATTCGGATTCGAGTGCCAGAACAGGTTACGTACAAATGGACAGATGTTGTCAAAGGCGACGTTTCGTTCGAGTCGAAAGACTTCGGAGACTGGGTCATCGTCAAGCAAGACGGGATTCCGACGTACAACTTTGCCGTCGTCGTCGATGACTACTTGATGAAAATCAGCCACGTGTTGCGTGGCGATGACCATATCGCGAACACACCGAAACAGATGATGGTATACGATGCGCTCGGATGGGACTATCCGACGTTCGGTCACATGACATTGATCTATAACGAGAACCATAAGAAGCTCTCGAAACGTGATGAGTCGATCATCCAGTTCATCGAGCAATATGCAGATCTCGGATATCTCCCTGGTGCGCTCTTCAACTTCATCTCGCTTCTCGGTTGGTCTCCAGTCGGTGAAGAGGAAATCTTCACGAAAGAAGCGTTTATCGACATGTTCGACGCTGGACGTTTATCGAAGAGTCCGGCCGTATTCGATCAGCATAAACTCGCTTGGATCAACAGTGTTTACATGAAGCAGGCTTCGCTTGACGAAGTGGTGGCACTCAGTTTACCATTCTTACAAGAAGCAGGACGATTGCCTGAAGCCTTGTCAATGGAAGAGGCGGACTGGGCCACAGCGCTCATCGCCCTTTATAAAGAACAAATGACACACGGTGCCGAAATTGTACCGTTGACAGACTTGTTCTTTAAAGACGAGGTCGAGTATGACGAGGCGGCGAACGCGGTGCTTGCCGGCGAAACGGTGCCGGCTGTACTCGCTGAGTTTAAAACGCAACTCGAGGCGATCGAAGACTTCACACCGGAAGCTGTCAAAGCGGCTACGAAGGCCACTCAAAAAGCGACTGGTCAAAAAGGAAAGAACTTGTTCATGCCAATCCGCGTCGCCACGACCGGACAAACACATGGACCAGAACTTCCAAACGCGATTGCGCTGATTGGCAAAGAGCGTGTGTTGGCACGTCTCACAACATTATTAGCTTAAAGGCAACGATGAGGAAAGTAAGCGGGTTGACACTTGTCAGAGACTAGAACCTAGGCTGGAAGTTCTAGAAGGGTCCCCCGTCGAAGTGCACCTCGGAGCCGTTCCGGCGATATGTAGTCGGGACCGCGACTCGGCGTTAACGAGACTTGAGAGGGGAACTTTCCCAAACAGAGTGGAACCGCGCTTACGGCGTCTCTGTGCCTTGGCACAGGGGCGTCTTTGTTTTTGATATGGAAAAGGAGAACAATTATGGGATTTTGGAAAAGTGTGAGCGCCGACATCCGGAACGTGATCGAACTCGATCCGGCTGCCCGGTCGAAAGCAGAAGTGATATTGACGTATCCTGGACTTCATGCCTTGTGGTCGCATCGGATCGCGCATGGGTTGTGGACGCGCAATATTAAACTATTGGCTAAATTGGTCGCACAGTGGAGTCGTTGGGTGACCGGGATTGAGATTCATCCCGGTGCCATTATCGGCGAAGGTGTCTTTATCGACCACGGATTCGGGATTGTCATCGGAGAGACGGCGATCATCGGCAACAACGTCACCATCTATCAAGGCGTGACGCTCGGCGGAACCGGCAAAGAAAAAGGAAAGCGGCATCCGACCATCGGGAACGATGTGCTCATCTCGGCCGGCGCGAAAGTGCTCGGTAATATCACGATTGGCGATTGCGTCAAAATCGGGGCCAGTTCGGTCGTTTTAAAAGATGTCCCGTCAGACTCGACCGTCGTCGGGATCCCGGGACGTGTCGTCATCCGCAACGGGGAGCGGGTCAAACAACACGACCTCGACCATCGCTTACCGGACCCGGATCGTGAATGCCAAGAGCGGTTAGAGAACGCCGTGGCTGATTTGGAACGTAAGTTAGCATCACTCGAGAAACAGATGGAGGAGAAGTCACATGATTCAGTTTTACAACAGCCTCACGAATAAGAAAGAACCGTTCAACCCAATCGTTCCTGGGAAAGTGTCCATGTACGTATGCGGACCGACCGTCTATAATTATATTCACGTCGGAAACGCCCGTCCGGCCATCGCATTCGACACGGTACGGCGCTATTTGACATACCGAGGCTACGACGTGAAGTACGTCCTCAACTTTACCGATGTGGATGATAAGATCATCCGTACGGCGAATGAGCTCGGTGAAGATGTCGGAACGCTGACGAACCGCTATATCGACGCTTATTTGGCGGATACGGGTGCGTTGAACGTCTTGCCGGCGGACGTGCATCCACGTGTCACCGACACGATGGAGGAAATCATCGACTTTATCCGTAACTTAGAGGATGAAGGCTACGCCTACGCGTCAGAAGGCGATGTCTATTTCCGGACGCGTAAGTTTGAAGAGTATGGCAAGCTCAGCCAACAGTCTATTGAAGACCTTCGGGCCGGGTCACGTGTCGACGTCGGGGAGAAGAAGGAAGACCCGCTCGACTTCGTGCTTTGGAAAGCGGCTAAACCAGATGAACCGGCTTGGGACAGCCCTTGGGGACAAGGACGCCCCGGCTGGCATATCGAATGCTCGGCCATGGCGAAGAAGCACCTCGGCAAAACGATCGACATTCACGCAGGCGGGCACGACCTCAAATTCCCGCATCACGAGAATGAGATTGCGCAGTCTGAGGCGTGCAACCATACGAAGTTTGCGAACTACTGGCTCCACAACGGCTTCATCAACATCGAGAACGAGAAGATGTCGAAATCACTCGGGAATTTCCTGCTCGTCCACGAGGCGTTAAAAGAAGTCGACGCGATGGTGCTCCGTTTCTTCATGTTATCGGTCCACTACCGTCATCCGATCAACTATAGCCGCGAGCTGATCAATCAGGCCGCGAACGGATGGGACCGGATCAAGGAAGCGTACCATAACGTCGAACACCGTCTGTCGGTCACGGCCGGTCTCGTTGAACCGAGCGAGGCGATGGAGCGAAAACTTGCGACGGTGAAAGCAGCATTTATCGAAGCGATGGATGATGATATCAACACGGCGAACGCCGTGACAGTATTGTTTGATTTAGCAAAAGAGGCAAACATCTACGCCAAAGCAGACCATGTCTCGAAAGATACGCTCGAGCAAGTGCTCGACTTGTTCAAGGAATTGACGGGCGTGCTCGGGTTGACGATTGAAGTGGAAACAGAACTACTCGACGCCGAGATCGATCAGTTAATTCTCGAGCGGAATACGGCCCGAGCAGAGCGTAACTTTGCCCGTGCCGACGAAATCCGTGACTTGTTGAAACAACAGAACATCCAGCTCGAAGATACGGCGCAAGGCGTACGGTGGAAACGGTCATGACGAATGCGAATCAACTAAACGCGCTCGCCCTCGCTTATATGGGCGACGCAGTGTATGAGATGGCGGTACGAAAACGACTGCTCGGCAAAGGGTTGACGCGACCGAACGACCTCCATCGCGGGGCCGTCCGTTACGTGAACGCAACCGCGCAAGCGAGCGTCGTCACCCACTGGTTAGAGACGGGTATCTTGAGAGAGGACGAGACAGCGATCGTCCGGCGCGGTAAAAATGCGAAATCAGGGTCGATCCCGAAACGCACCGACGTCCACACGTACCGCTACTCGACAGCTTTTGAGGCATTGATCGGCTACACATATCTAATAGAAAGAAGGGATCGTCTTGAAGAACTCATCGAACAGGCACTCACATGGCTCGAAACCGAGCAACCCGAAACGACATGACGGAGGACGAGCGAACGACAAGCGTTCGTTCGACCGTCCGAGAGGCGAACGGGGCGACCGTCCGCATCGTCAAAAGCCGGAACGCCCGGACTATCAAGAAGTTGACGTCCTTGAAGAAGGCATCGATTTCTTATATGGACGCAATCCAGTAATCGAGGCGCTTCGGAGCGGACGGGATATGAACAAAGTCTTTATCATGGAAGGGCAGCACAAAGGGCCTCTCGCCCAAATTATCGGCATGGCCAATGAGGCCTCGGTACAGATCTCGTTCGTCCCGAAGACGAAGCTTGAAAAAATGGCGGGCAGTGAACACCATCAAGGCGTCGTCGCGGCCGTCGCGGCTTACGAGTATAAGACGCTTGACGATATGTTCGCGCTGGCCGAGTCTAAAGGGGAGACACCGCTCTTTATTTTGCTCGATGAGCTAGAGGACCCGCACAACTTGGGATCGATTTTACGGACAGCTGACGCGGTCGGTGCCCATGGAGTCATCATTCCGAAACGGCGCTCGGTCGGCTTGACGCAAACCGTCGCGAAAGCCTCGACGGGAGCGATTGAATATATCCCGGTCGCGCGTGTCACGAACTTGACGCGGACGCTCGAAGAATTGAAAGAAAAAGGGATGTGGATCGTCGGAACTGACGCGAGTGAGAGTCAAGACTATCGTCGGCTCGATGGAAACATGCCACTCGTCGTCGTCATCGGCAGCGAAGGGAAAGGTATGGGCCGTCTCGTGCGCGAGGCGTGTGACTTCCTCGTCCATATGCCGATGGTTGGTCATGTCACGTCGCTCAACGCTTCGGTCGCGGCCGCACTTCTTCTGTATGAGGTGCATCGCTCTCGTAATCCGTTATCATGAGCCTGAAAAAGCGAGAATTACTCCTCGTCGATGGCTATAACATCATTGGGGCGTGGCCGCATCTGCGAAAACTGCGGGACATTGACTTCGATCAAGCTCGAAATGACTTGATTGAAGCGATGGCCGAGTATCAGGCCGCCACAGGCCGCACGGTGACGGTCGTCTTTGATGCCCACATGCGCTATGGGCGCGAATCGATCCAGAAGCGGAGCCGGGTCGAGGTCGTCTATACGAAGGAGAACGAAACGGCGGATGAGTGGATCGAACGTCGGGCCCATGAACTCGTGGACGATCGTTTAGTGACGTTATTCGTCGCCACAAACGATTTTACCGAGCAATGGGTCATCTTCGGTCAAGGTGCCCTCCGTGTCCCGGCGACCGAACTATTAAAGGATTGGAAGCAAGCGAAAGTGGCGATTGAGCAAGAGCGTCAGACGCTCGCGAGCGACCGGTCCAACCGAAAAACAATCGATATCCCGCCCGACGTCATGGCCCGTTTTGAAGAAATGCGGCGCCGCAAGTCGAACGGTGAGGATTCTCACTGACGAGTTCATACAATGGACTCGTTTTTTTG
>NZ_LYTG01000057.1:0-871 GCF_001816105.1 Exiguobacterium sp. SH31 | reverse complement strand
GGAAAGAAATGTTGTATACTATTAGTTGTATGAGTCACAACATATCTAATTGACGGAATTTTTTGAAATTTATTTGACGGTCGTTTTGTACGACGCCTATAATAAGAACACTAACTTACATAGTTCATTATCAATTGCCGGGGGGTATGAAACATGAACGGATGGCCATACGAGCAGTTTGAAACGATGTCAGACGAAGAGCTCGTCTCTCTAGCGCGGAATGAAGGGGATAGTGATGCGCTCGAGTTTTTGATTGAACGTTACCGTTACTTCGTGCGGGCGAAGGCGCGGTCTTACTTTTTGATCGGCGCTGACCACGAGGATATCGTCCAAGAGGGAATGATCGGTCTGTACAAAGGCGTGCGTGACTATCGGGATGAACGCCTCGCTTCGTTTAAGAGTTTTGCCGAGATGTGTATCACCCGTCAGATGATTACGGCCATTAAGACGGCGACGCGTCAGAAACATATTCCGCTCAACTCATACGTCTCGCTCGACAAGCCGATCTTTGACGATGAGTCTGACCGGACGTTGCTCGACGTGATCTTGCCCCCGCATCCGAACGACCCGCAAGACTTGCTCGTCACGCGGGAAGAACAACTATTCATGGAAGAGAAGATGGATGAGCTCCTCAGTGACTTGGAACGAAAAGTGCTTCGTCTTTATTTGGATGGTCGTTCGTATCAAGAAATCTCTGACGACCTTGACCGTCACGTGAAGTCGATCGATAATGCCTTACAGCGCGTGAAGAAAAAATTCGAGCGGCACGTTGATGTTAAAATGCTGACGAGTTAACTCGTATTGACCGCACGCCTCCTATGTGATACTTTTAAGGCAGCGCCTTGTCCGTAGACGCCAGTTACAGGAGGCG
>NZ_LYTG01000056.1:0-38303 GCF_001816105.1 Exiguobacterium sp. SH31 | reverse complement strand
GCGGATTGCGGGTCAAGAGTTTACTCGACGACCAAGAAAGATGATGTGCAGACGCGGCTCGAGCTGAACAAGTTCTGCCGTCGTTGCAATGCGCATACAACACATCGAGAATCAAAGTAACGTAGATTGGCATTCAACGTAGGAGGAAGCTACCATGAACTTTTTGCGCGATGTATGGAAAGAGTTAAAGAAGACGAGTTGGCCGACTCGTAAAGAGCTCACAAAATATACCATCACAGTCATCGCGACGGTCGTCGTGATCGGCCTGTTCGTGTTCGGCGTAGATACTGGTGTCAGTTATCTCGTCAACCTATTGATTAACTAAGGAAAGAGGTGAAAGCCGTGGAGAAACAATGGTTTGTTGTCCAGACGTACTCTGGCTTTGAGAACAACGTCAAAGAAAACCTAGAACGTCGAATCGGTTCGATGAACATGGAAGATAAAATTTTCCGCGTCCTCGTTCCGACCGAAACAACGCAAGAAGAAGTCACGTTGAAGAGTGGCGAAAAGAAAATTAAAGAGCGTGAAGTAAAAAACTTCCCTGGATATGTCTTCGTCGAGATGATTATGACAGACGATTCATGGTATGTTGTTCGTAACACGCCAAACGTAACGGGCTTCCTAGGATCAACCGGGGGCGGCGCGAAGCCGATCGCACTCCAGCCTGACGAAGTGACGAACGTCCTTTCGCAGATGGGTCTGATTGAGAAGAAAGACCGTTATAACTATGAGCTTGGCGATCTCGTTCGTGTCAAAGAAGGCGCGTTCGAGAACTTTGAAGGTACGATTGATGAGATCGAAACTGACAAAGAGAAGCTCAAAGTCGTCGTCGACATGTTCGGCCGCGAAACAAAAATTGAGCTTGATTTCGAACAAGTTCAGAAAATTAACTAAAACCCACTTGCCATTCTCGGAAACGGATGGTACAATCGGAAATGTTTGATGTTGTGCTATATTTCAGTACAAACTCGACCTAATAGATTGAGTGGGAGGGCGCACAACGTCCAAGAAACCACATTTTAGACTTAAGGAGGTGTGTCTCGTGGCGAAAAAAGTTACTAAACTCGTTAAACTTCAAATCCCTGCTGGTAAAGCTAACCCAGCACCACCAGTTGGTCCAGCACTTGGTCAAGCAGGTGTTAACATCATGGGATTCTGTAAAGAGTTCAACGCTCGTACACAAGACCAAGCCGGATTGATTATTCCTGTAGTCATTACGGTATACGAAGATCGTTCGTTTACATTCATTACGAAAACTCCACCAGCTGCAGTTCTTTTGAAAAAAGCTGCTGGTATCGAGAGCGGTTCAGGAGAACCGAACCGTAAGAAAGTAGCAACGGTTAAGCGTGATAAAGTTCGCGAAATCGCTGAACTTAAAATGCCTGACCTTAACGCAGCGTCTGTAGAAACAGCGATGCTTATGGTTGAAGGTACTGCGCGCAGTATGGGTATTGTAATCGAAGACTAATTTATTAGTCTCTGGGATTGTCGGTGCATATTTTGCTCACCTTCAATCCCTTCATTATGTGGGAGGAAATTCCGCTAACCACAAGGAGGAAAAGAATCATGGGTAAAAAACACCAAGAAGCAGCTAAGCTTGTTGATCGCACGAAGTCTTACGACCTCGCAGAAGCGGTTGAACTCGTTCAAAAAACTGCAACAGCTAAGTTCGATGAAACAATCGAAATTGCTGTCCGTCTCGGCGTAGATCCGAAGAAAGCGGACCAACAAATCCGCGGTGCCGTTGTACTTCCACACGGTACTGGTAAAACACAAAAAGTTCTCGTCTTTGCAAAAGGCGAAAAAGTTAAAGAAGCTGAAGCGGCTGGCGCTGACTTCGTCGGCGATGCTGAGTACATCACTAAAATCCAACAAGGATGGTTCGACTTCGATGTTATCGTTGCGACACCTGACATGATGGGTGAAGTTGGTAAACTCGGTCGCGTTCTCGGACCAAAAGGCCTCATGCCTAACCCGAAAACAGGCACAGTCACGTTCGACGTTGCGAAAGCAATCGCGGACATCAAAGCTGGTAAAGTTGAGTACCGCGTTGATAAAGCCGGTAACATCCACGTACCAGTTGGTAAGAAGTCATTTGAAGCAACAAAACTCTCTGAGAACATCGAGACTATCCTCGAGACACTTATGAAAGTTAAGCCTGCTACTGCAAAAGGAACTTACCTCAAAAACATCGCGCTTTCTTCGACAATGGGTCCTGGTATCCGTGTCGCGACTGCCGATTTCATCAAGTAATTCACTTGAAATAAACTGTTGACAACGTGTGATGCCGCTGTTAAAGTAAAACACGTTCAACCGAATATGTTGGATTACCGCAGACAGAAGGTGGACATCGGTCCGTAAACCCTTCCGAGGTGTCTTTGCTCGAACTTGAGCCTGTTGTCACAGGTTTACTTTCAAACAATTACGCCCTCGTATGTCTTCATACGAGGGATTTCTTTTTGGAGAGCAGCCTCTCGTCCGGTATAAGAATTGACTAGGAGGTGCACAAACATGGCAAGCGAAAAAATCGTAGCTCAGAAATCGGTACTCGTTGATGAAATCGCTGAGAAAATGCAAGCAAGCGTTGGAACAATCGTTGTTGACTACCGTGGACTTACAGTTGAAGAAGTGACTACACTCCGTAAAACACTTCGTGACGCTGGAATCGAGTTCAAAGTATACAAAAACGGTCTCCTTCGTCGCGCGGCGACTCAGTCTGGTTATGACGGTCTCGATGAAGTCTTCACAGGTCCTACTGCAATCGCGTTCTCGAAAGAAGACGTTATTGCTCCAGCGAAGATCTTGAACGACTTCTCAAAAGAGCACAAAGCGCTCGAACTTAAAGGCGGAATCATCGAAGGCAAAGTAACTTCACTCGAAGAAGTTAAAGCCCTTGCAGAACTTCCATCACGCGATGGTCTTCTCTCGATGCTTCTCAGCGTCCTTCAAGCTCCGATCCGCGGGCTCGCAATCGCAACAAACGCAATCGCAGAACAAAAAGAAGAGCAGTCTGCTTAATCTTTGTCGCGTAGCGTAAAAAAACTTTTTACAACATCAAAGGAGGAAAACCATAATGGCTTTCAACAAAGAGCAATTCATCGAAGACCTCAAATCAATGACGGTTCTCGAACTTAACGAACTCGTAAAAACAATCGAAGAAGAATTCGGCGTATCAGCAGCAGCTCCAGTAGCAGCAGCAGGTGCAGGCGCAGCAGTAGCTGAAGAGCAAACTGAATTCGACGTAATCCTCACAAGCGCAGGTTCTGGTAAGATCAACGTAATCAAAGCAGTACGTGAACTTACTGGCCTCGGTCTTAAAGAAGCAAAAGCACTCGTTGACGGAACTCCGGCTCCAGTCAAAGAAGGCGTTTCTAAAGAAGATGCAGACGCAGTTAAAGCTAAGCTTGAAGAAGCTGGCGCATCTGTCGAAGTTAAGTAATCTAACTTTTACTTCACAACGTATAGAAGCTCGCTATGGCGAGCTTCTTTTATTTCCTTGAAGAGTGGGTTAGGAGGTTCAATGCATGGGAGATCATTACTATACGAACGATCCGAGTTCGAAAAGTGCCCCTGAGACGTGGACGTATGAGTTGCGAGGGAAGATGTATCGCTTCACCTCGGACCGCGGCGTGTTCTCGAAAGGATCGGTCGATTTTGGGTCACGTCTCTTAATCGAGTCATTTGAAGTGCCGGAAGTTGAAGGTCGCATTTTAGATGTAGGCTGCGGCTACGGTCCGATGGGGATCTCGCTTGCCGACGCCTCTGGGCGTGAAGCGCTTCTCGTCGACGTGAACGAACGAGCGCTTGCCTTGTCAGAGCAAAACGCCGCCCAAAACGGGGTGACGATCGAAACACGGCTTAGCCACGCATATGATGGAGTCGGAGGCGAGCAATTTGCCGCTATCGTGACCAATCCGCCGATTCGGGCCGGGAAGCAAGTGGTTCACACGATTTTAAGAGATGCGTACGCGCATCTCTTCATGGGCGGGGCACTCTACGTCGTCATTCAAAAGAAACAAGGAGCGCCTTCTGCTAAGAAGCTGCTTGAAGATGTGTTCGGTCAGGTCGAGACGGTTGCCAAAGACAAAGGCTATTTTATTTTCCGGGCAATTCGCTCTTGACAAACGGTTGAGTCTTGTTGACTCGCTATAACGTATATGCTAACATTATAAAATGCCATTGGAATGGAATTCGCCTTGAATTGCCGCGTTTGCCGCTTTTTAGACGCGGAAAAAGGGCGACATTCAATGACAATGTTCGATTATTACGCCCGAAAAATTCGATAGAGAATTGGGGGTCTGAGAGGTGAATCAGTTGACTGGTCAACTTGTTCAGTACGGTCGTCACCGTCAGAGAAGAAGCTTTGCCCGTATCAGTGAGGTATTAGAGCTTCCGAATTTGATTGAAATTCAAACTGCTTCTTATGAGTGGTTCTTACGTGAAGGATTGAAAGAGATGTTTACCGACATTTCGCCAATCTCCGACTTCACTGGAAACCTCGTGCTTGAGTTCATCGATTACTCGCTTAGCGAGCCGAAATATTCGATTGATGACTCGAAGGAGCGCGACGTCACTTATTCTGCGCCATTGCGCGTGAAAGTACGTCTGCAAAACAAAGAGACAGGTGAGCTTAAAGAACAAGAAGTATTCATGGGTGATTTCCCGATTATGACAGAGTCGGGAACGTTTATTATTAACGGCGCAGAACGCGTCATCGTTTCCCAGCTTGTTCGTTCGCCGAGCGTCTATTACAATTCTAAACTCGATAAAAACGGTAAACGTGGTTTCGGTGCAACAGTCATCCCGAACCGTGGAGCATGGCTCGAACTTGAGACAGATGCTAAGGATATCGTTTATGTTCGTATCGACCGTACCCGTAAGATCCCGGTAACGGTGTTGTTGCGTGCTCTCGGATTTGGTACGGACCAAGAAATTATCGACCTTCTCGGGGATGATGAATATCTTCGGAACACCCTTGAAAAAGATAATACCGAGTCGACAGAGAAAGCGTTGATTGAGATTTACGAGCGTCTCCGCCCTGGTGAACCACCAACGGTTGAAAACGCGAAATCACTTCTCGTCTCACGTTTCTTCGACCCGAAACGCTACGACCTCGCAAACGTTGGTCGTTATAAGATGAACAAAAAACTTCATCTTAAAAACCGTCTCTTCGGTCAGAAATTGGCCGAGACGCTCGTTGACCCAGAGACAGGCGAAGTGATCGCCGAAGCTGGAACAATCCTCGACCGTCGCAACTTAGACCGCGTCCTTCCGCATTTGGAAAACGGTCTCGGTTACATGGACGCTGAGCCAACTGGCGGCGTTGCTGAAGGTGAGCCGTTTGGTCTCCAATCGATTAAAGTCATCTCACCAGATGACCCGGATGGAGAGCGTGTCTTGAACATTATCGGTAATGGCAACATCGACCGTAGCATCAAGCACGTCACACCAGCTGATATCATTGCATCGATCAACTACTTCTTCAACTTACTTCACGAAGTCGGAACAACAGATGACATCGACCACTTAGGAAACCGTCGTCTTCGTTCAGTCGGAGAACTTCTCCAAAACCAATTCCGTATCGGTCTTTCTCGTATGGAACGTGTCGTAAAAGAACGGATGTCGATTCAAGATCAAAATGCGATCACACCACAGGCGCTGATTAACATCCGCCCGGTAATCGCATCGCTGAAAGAGTTCTTCGGTAGCTCGCAGTTGTCACAGTTCATGGACCAAACAAACCCGCTCGCAGAGCTCACGCATAAGCGTCGTCTCTCTGCACTCGGACCGGGTGGTTTGACACGTGAGCGTGCCGGCTTCGAAGTTCGAGATGTTCACTATTCGCACTACGGTCGGATGTGTCCAATCGAAACACCTGAAGGACCGAACATCGGTCTCATCAACTCGCTTTCATCTTTTGCGAAAGTAAACGAGTACGGTTTCATTGAGACACCGTACCGCCGAGTCGACCCAGAAACAGGTCTCGTCACGAGCGAGATTCAATATATGACGGCGGATGAAGAAGATCTCTACGTCGTCGCCCAGGCAAACATGCCGCTCACTGAAGACAGTTACTTTGCAAACGAGCAAGTCCTTTGCCGCTTCCGCGGACAAAACTTGTCAGTTGAGCCAAGTCGAGTCGACTACATGGACGTTTCGCCGAAACAGGTTGTTTCTGCGGCAACAGCATGTATCCCGTTCCTTGAGAACGATGACTCGAACCGTGCCCTCATGGGAGCGAACATGCAACGTCAAGCTGTACCACTCCTTCAACCGGACTCGCCGATTATCGGTACTGGTATGGAGTACGTGTCAGCGAAAGACTCTGGGGCCGCGATTATCGCGAAATACCCAGGTGTCGTCGAGCGTGTCACAGCGCGTGAAATCTTGGTCCGCCGCACGTCTGACGTGAATGGAACAACGGTTTCAGGTGACCTTGACCGCTACAAACTTCAAAAGTACGTTCGTTCGAACCAAGGAACGTGCTATAACCAAAAGCCGATCATCGCTGCTGGTGACCAAGTCGAAAAAGGAGAAATCCTTGCTGACGGTCCATCGATGGATATGGGTGAGCTCGCGCTCGGTCGTAACGTCGTTGTCGCCTTCATGACTTGGGACGGTTACAACTATGAGGATGCGATCATCATGAGTGAGCGCCTCGTGAAAGATGACGTCTACACTTCGATTCACATCGAGGAGTATGAGTCAGAGTCACGAGACACGAAACTCGGACCTGAGGAAATCACACGTGATATTCCGAACGTCGGTGATGACGCGCTTCGCAACTTGGACGATCGTGGGATCATCCGCATTGGTGCGGAAGTGAAAGATGGCGATATCCTCGTCGGGAAAGTCACGCCTAAAGGTGTAACTGAACTGACGGCGGAAGAGCGTCTCTTGCATGCGATCTTCGGTGAGAAAGCCCGTGAAGTCCGTGATACGTCACTCCGTGTACCAAACGGCGGCGACGGCATCATCTTGGACGTTAAGGTGTTCGACCGTGAGAACGGCGACGAACTTTCACCAGGTGTGAACCAAATGGTTCGTGTCTACATCGTTCAAAAACGTAAGATTCACGAAGGGGATAAGATGGCGGGACGTCACGGTAACAAAGGTGTTATCTCGCGGATCCTCCCTGAAGAAGACATGCCATACATGCCAGACGGCACACCGATTGACATCATGCTTAACCCACTCGGTGTACCATCGCGGATGAACATCGGTCAGGTACTTGAACTCCACCTTGGAATGGCGGCTAAAAAGCTCGGCATCAAAGTGGCGACACCTGTATTCGATGGCGCACGTGAAGAAGACGTATGGGCAACGATTGAAGAAGCTGGAATGGACAAAGATGCCAAGACTCGTCTCTATGACGGTCGTACTGGTGAACCGTTCGATAACCGCGTCTCGGTCGGTGTCATGTATATGATCAAACTTGCGCACATGGTTGATGATAAACTTCACGCTCGTTCGACAGGACCATACTCGCTCGTTACGCAACAACCGCTCGGTGGTAAAGCACAGTTCGGTGGACAGCGCTTCGGTGAGATGGAAGTTTGGGCACTTGAAGCGTACGGCGCAGCCTACACGCTCCAAGAAATCCTTACAATCAAGTCGGATGACACGGTTGGTCGTGTGAAAGCATACGAAGCAATCGTGAAAGGCGAGAGCGTTCCGAAAGCGGGCGTTCCTGAATCGTTCCGCGTCTTGATCAAAGAGCTTCAAGCGCTCGGTATGGAAGTCAAGATGATGTCTGTGGACGACGAAGAAGTTGAAATGAAAGATGAAGATGACGACAACATCCCGAACGCAACATCGGCGTTAGAACAAGTCGTTCAACCGACTGTTACGGAAGAGGAATAAGGCGAAAAGGGAGGTCGGCCCCTTGGTAGATGTTAATCGATTTGAATATATGAAAATCGGCTTGGCTTCACCCGAAAAGATCCGTTCGTGGTCT
The DNA here is from genome assembly GCF_001816105.1 of Exiguobacterium sp. SH31. Lineage (NCBI taxonomy): Bacteria > Bacillati > Bacillota > Bacilli > Caryophanales > Exiguobacterium > Exiguobacterium sp. SH31. The sequence goes on along the minus strand of NZ_LYTG01000056.1, from coordinate 30,346 downwards.
TACGGGGAAGTCAAAAAGCCGGAAACAATCAACTATCGTACACTCAAACCAGAGAAGGACGGACTGTTCTGTGAACGAATCTTCGGTCCTACGAAAGACTGGGAATGTTACTGCGGGAAATACAAACGAATCCGTTATAAAGGAGTCATTTGTGACCGCTGTGGCGTTGAAGTGACGAAAGCGAAAGTGCGTCGCGAACGTATGGGCCACATCGAGCTCGCGGCTCCGGTTTCGCACATCTGGTACTTCAAAGGGATTCCAAGTCGAATGGGGCTTGTTCTCGATATGTCACCGCGTGCGCTCGAAGAAGTAATCTACTTCGCGTCGTACGTCGTGACAGAACCAGGTGACACTCCGCTCGAGAAGAAACAACTTCTCTCGGAAAAAGAATTCCGTCTCTACCGTGAGAAGTACGGTAGTGACTTTAAAGCAGACATGGGTGCGGAAGCGATCCGGACACTCCTTCAAGACGTACAACTCGAGAAGGAAGTCGGAGAACTCCGCGAAGAATTGAAGACAGTTCAAGGCCAACGTCGTACACGTGCGATCAAGCGTCTTGAGGTGCTCGATGCGTTCTTCACGTCGGGGAATGATCCAGATTGGATGATCCTCGAAGTACTTCCTGTCATTCCACCTGAGCTTCGCCCGATGGTGCAGCTCGATGGTGGGCGCTTTGCGACTTCTGACTTGAACGATCTATATCGTCGAGTCATCAACCGTAACAACCGTCTCAAACGTTTGCTCGATCTCGGCGCGCCGAACATCATCGTGCAAAACGAGAAGCGTATGCTTCAAGAAGCGGTTGACGCCCTCATCGACAACGGTCGTCGTGGTCGTCCGGTAACAGGTCCAGGTAACCGTCCACTTAAGTCGCTTTCACATATGTTGAAAGGGAAACAAGGTCGTTTCCGTCAAAACCTTCTTGGTAAACGGGTCGACTACTCAGGACGTTCGGTTATCGTCGTTGGACCAAACTTGAAGATGTTCCAATGTGGTCTCCCGAAAGAGATGGCCCTTGAACTCTTCAAACCGTTCGTGATGAAAGAACTTGTCGGTCGCGGGATCGCGTCGAACATCAAGAACGCCAAACGCAAAATTGAGAAGATGCAACCAGAAATCTGGGGCGTCCTCGAAGAAGTCATTCGTGAGCATCCGGTTCTCTTGAACCGTGCCCCTACACTTCACCGTCTAGGGATTCAAGCTTTCGAACCGATTCTCGTCGAGGGCCGTGCGATTCGTCTACACCCACTCGTATGTACGGCTTACAACGCCGACTTTGATGGTGACCAAATGGCGGTCCACGTACCACTTTCAGCCGAAGCGCAAGCAGAAGCTCGTCTCCTCATGCTCGCTGCACAGAACATCTTGAACCCGAAAGATGGTAAACCAGTTGTTACACCATCGCAGGATATGGTCCTCGGTAACTACTACATCTCGCTTGAACGCGACGATGCCATCGGACAAGGGAAAATTTTGTCGAACGTCAACGAAGCGCTCATCGCGTATCAAAATGGATACGTCCACTTGCATACACGTGTCGCCCTTCCAGCACGTACGCTCAACAACCCGACGTTCACAGCGGAGCAAAATGAGAAAATGTTAATCACGACAGTCGGTAAGATGATCTTTAACGAGATCTTGCCGAACACGTTCCCATACTTGAACGAACCGACGATGGAAAACTTGCAGGAAGCAACGCCTGATAAGTACTTCATCGAAAAAGGTGCCAACGTCGCGGAAGAAATTGCCGCACGTCCACTCATCGAACCGTTCAAAAAAGGATTCCTTGGTAAAGTCATCGCGGAAGTGTTCCAGAAGTTTGAAACGACTGAAACGAGCCGCATGCTTGACCGGATGAAAGATCTCGGCTTCAAACACTCGACTAAAGCGGGTGTGACGGTCGGAATCGCCGATATCATCGTTCTTCCGGACAAACAAGAAATCCTTGATGAAGCGCAAACTCAAGTTGACCAAATCATGAAGTCGTTCCGTCGTGGTCTCATCACTGAAGATGAGCGTTACGAGCGCGTTGTACGCTCTTGGAACGAAGCGAAGGACGAGATTCAATCGCGATTGATGAAATCCCTCAACCGCTTGAACCCGATCTTCATGATGTCTGACTCAGGTGCCCGTGGTAACGCGTCCAACTTCACGCAGCTCGCAGGGATGCGTGGTTTGATGGCCGCTCCATCTGGCCGCATCATCGAACTTCCAATCAAATCGTCGTTCCGTGAGGGACTGACGGTTCAAGAATACTTCATCTCGACGCACGGTGCGCGTAAAGGTCTTGCCGATACAGCCCTTAAAACGGCTGACTCAGGTTACTTGACGCGTCGTCTTGTAGACGTTGCCCAAGATGTCATCATCCGTGAAGAAGATTGTGGAACGGACCGCGGAATCCGCGTTGCCGCTCTCCGCGAAGGCACGGAAGAAATCGAAAACTTGTATGACCGACTCGTCGGCCGTACAGCGTTCGAGACAGTGGCACATCCGGAAACGGGTGAAGTCATGATTGAGAAGAACCAATTGATCACAGAAGATATCGCCCGCGACATCGTCGACGCTGGTATCGAACGAGTTGAAATCCGTACAGCCTTCACATGTAACACGTCACACGGCGTATGTAAGAAATGCTACGGCCGTAACTTGGCGACCGGCTCGAACGTTGAAGTTGGCGAAGCCGTCGGAATCATCGCCGCGCAATCAATCGGTGAGCCAGGAACGCAGCTTACAATGCGTACCTTCCACACAGGTGGGGTAGCCGGAGATGATATCACGCAAGGTCTTCCACGTATCCAAGAGGTATTCGAGGCTCGTAACCCGAAAGGGCAAGCGGTCATCTCGGAAATTCCTGGTACGGTCATCGACTTTACCGAGTCGCGTGACAAGCGGGAACTCACGGTCGAAGGACTCAGTGAGACTCGTACGTACACGATTCCATTCGGAGCGCGTTTACGCGTTCAGATCGGCGACACGGTAGATGCCGGGGAAGTCTTCACGGAAGGTTCGATCGATCCGAAAGAATTGCTCACCGTCCGTGGTGTGTCTGGTGTCCAAAACTATCTTCTTCAAGAAGTTCAAAAAGTATACCGGATGCAAGGGGTAGAAATCGGCGACAAACACGTCGAAGTCATGGTTCGCCAAATGCTTCGTCGCGTCAAAGTCATCGAGTCAGGTGACACGCCACTTCTCCCTGGTTCACTCGTCGACATCGGCGTCTTCAAAGAAGCGTGTAAAGACGTACTTCGCGAAGGTAAGAGCCCCGCAACGGCGAAACCGGTCCTTCTCGGAATCACGAAAGCGTCGCTTGAGACAGATTCGTTCCTCTCGGCCGCTTCGTTCCAAGAAACGACTCGCGTGTTGACAGACGCTGCCATCAAAGGTAAGCGCGACTATCTTCTCGGACTCAAAGAGAACGTCATCATCGGTAAACTCGTGCCAGCTGGTACAGGGATGCCGGTATACCGTGACGTTAAACTTAAAGAAGATGCGTCGAAAGCCGTCCTCGAAGACGCGAACGTCGAGTAAAAACGTCTTGACAGCACTCTTTGGCGGTGCTACTATGATTTAGTGCCGCCAATCGGTTGTTGTCGATGACAATGGTGTCCAGCAGTCGGCAAGCTACTTGGACGTTAACCGATCTTTCTACGGAAAGGTTTGGCTGCTATTATTGCCACTTTCAAGGTATAACTCACGTTTTTGCGAGGTCATGGAATGCCTACGCCTCGTAAAAGCGTTTCGTTATGACCTTAAATGAACCACCCGGGTCGGTGGGTCTAGAAAATAGCATAATTCAGGAAGGGAGGATCTTCAAAGATGCCTACTATCAACCAGTTAGTCCGTAAAGGACGTAAATCGAAAGTCGTTAAATCTGACTCTCCAGCACTTAACAAAGGTTACAACAGTTTCATCAAGTCACAAACAAACGTGAGCTCACCACAAAAACGTGGTGTTTGTACACGTGTTGGTACAATGACTCCGAAGAAACCGAACTCGGCTTTACGTAAGTATGCCCGTGTTCGTTTGACTAACCAAATCGAAGTGACTGCGTACATTCCAGGTATTGGCCACAACCTTCAAGAGCACAGCGTTGTTCTTATCCGCGGAGGACGTGTAAAAGACTTACCAGGAGTACGTTACCACATCGTTCGTGGTGCACTTGACACTGCAGGTGTGGACGGACGTATGCAAGGCCGTTCTAAATACGGTACGAAACGTCCGAAAGCTGCGAAGAAGTAATTCTCGCAAACTAAACTACTGAAATTTTGAAAGGAGGGTACTCGGATGCGTAAAAACCGTGCAGAACGTCGTGACGTTATCGCAGATCCGATCTACAACTCGAAATTGGTAACTCGCCTCATTAACCGTGTCATGTTAGACGGTAAAAAAGGTACAGCTCAAACTATCATTTACAACGCATTTGGCCTCATCGCTGAACGCTCAGGCAAAGAGCCTATGGAAGTGTTCGAAGAAGCAATGACAAACATCATGCCTGTACTTGAAGTTAAAGCTCGCCGTGTAGGTGGAGCAAACTACCAAGTTCCTGTTGAAGTTCGTCCAGAACGCCGTACGACACTTGGTCTTCGTTACCTCGTGAACTACGCTCGTCTCCGCAACGAGAAGACGATGGAGCAACGTATCGCGAATGAAATCATGGATGCAGCCAATAACACTGGTGCTTCAGTTAAGAAACGTGAAGACATGCATAAGATGGCAGAAGCGAACAAAGCGTTTGCTCACTATCGTTGGTAAGTTAAACGTAAAGACCACTCCACGTCACCAAGCGGTGGCTTAATGGAGTGGCTTTCGGGTATAATCATATCGTGTGCCAGCACACGAAAAACACATGCGGAAGGAGAATACCCAGTATGGCAAGAGAATTCTCCCTAAAGAATACTCGTAACATCGGGATCATGGCTCACATCGATGCCGGTAAAACGACTACAACTGAACGTATTCTTTATTACACAGGTCGTATCCACAAGATTGGTGAAACTCATGAAGGAGCTTCACAAATGGACTGGATGGAGCAGGAGCAAGAGCGTGGAATCACGATCACTTCTGCAGCGACGACTGCACAGTGGAATGGCCACCGTGTAAACATCATCGATACACCTGGACACGTAGACTTCACAGTTGAAGTTGAACGTTCACTCCGTGTACTTGATGGCGCAGTTGCTGTACTTGACGCTCAGTCAGGTGTTGAACCACAAACAGAAACTGTATGGCGTCAAGCGACAACATACGGTGTTCCACGTGTCGTATTCGTCAACAAGATGGATAAGATCGGTGCGGACTTCTTGTACTCGGTGAAAACACTTCACGAGCGTTTACATGCTAACGCACACCCAATCCAACTTCCAATCGGCGCAGAAGATGAATTCAAAGGAATCATCGACCTCGTCGAAAGAAAGACATACATGTACTCGAACGACCTCGGTACTGACATCGAAGTAACAGAAGGCTTCCCAGCTGATATGGCTGACCAAGCTGAAGAACTTCGCGGTCGCTTGATCGAAGGCGTTGCAGATTACAACGAAGATTTGATGATGAAATACCTCGAAGGCGAAGAGATCTCAATCGAAGAACTCAAAGCTGGTATTCGTCAAGCAACACTTAGCGTTGAATTCTACCCTGTACTTGTCGGTTCGGCCTTCAAAAACAAAGGTGTTCAATTAATGTTGGACGCTGTTGTTGATTACCTCCCATCACCAGTTGATGTCGAGTCAATCAAAGGGATCAACCTCGATACAGAAGAAGAAATCACGCGTGAACCTTCTGACGAAGCGCCGTTCTCGGCACTTGCGTTCAAAGTCATGACTGACCCTTACGTCGGTAAATTGACATTCTTCCGTGTGTACTCTGGTACAGCACAAGCTGGTTCGTATGTGAAGAACTCGACTAAAGGGAAGCGCGAGCGTCTCGGTCGTATCCTTCAAATGCATGCAAACAGCCGTGAAGAAATTCCAATGGTATTTGCTGGTGACATCGCCGCTGCTGTTGGTCTCAAAGATACAACGACTGGTGACACGCTTTGCTCAGAGAAAGACAACGTCGTTCTCGAGTCAATGACATTCCCAGAACCGGTTATCTCGGTCGCAATCGAGCCTAAATCGAAAGCAGACCAAGACAAGATGGGTCAAGCCCTCGCGAAACTCGCAGAAGAGGATCCAACTTTCCGCACTGAAACAAACCAAGAGACTGGTCAAACGATCATCTCTGGTATGGGTGAGCTTCACCTTGATATCCTCGTTGACCGTATGCGTCGCGAATTCAAAGTCGAAGCAAACGTCGGTGCACCACAAGTTGCTTACCGTGAGACAATCCGTAGCGCTGCGAAGATCGATTCGAAATTCGTACGTCAGTCGGGTGGACGCGGTCAGTACGGTCACGTTGTCGTTGAATTCGAACCGAACGTAGAAGGTGCTGGATTCGAATTTGAGAACAAGATCGTCGGTGGTGTTGTTCCACGTGAATACGTACCGGCTGTTCAAAACGGTATCCAAGAAGCTCTCGAAAACGGTATCCTTGCTGGTTACCCAGTAGTTGACGTTAAAGCTGCCCTCGTCTTCGGATCGTACCACGATGTCGACTCGAACGAGATGGCGTTTAAAGTTGCTGCTTCGATGGCGGTCAAACAACTTAAGGAACAAGCGAAAGCTGTCATCCTTGAGCCAATGATGCGTGTTGAAGTTGTCATCCCAGAAGAATACTTGGGAGACATCATGGGTGACGTCACGTCACGCCGTGGACGCGTAGAAGGTATGGAAGCTCGCGGTAACGCACAAGTCGTTAAAGCGATGGTTCCACTTTCAGAAATGTTCGGATATGCAACGTCACTCCGTTCACGTACGCAAGGACGTGGAACGTACTCGATGCACTTCGATCACTATGAAGAAGTACCGAAGTCAATTGCAGAAGAAATCATCAAAAAAGCGAACGGCTAATAACGGTTGTAACGCTGAAATGATTGTTGTAAGCTAAGGAGGACGTATGTTAAAAGTAGCCTACGTCTTCCTAGTTAAATAAAAATTAATTGTCTATAGAGGAGGAATCTAGAATGGGTAAAGAAAAATTCGACCGTTCTAAACCGCACGTTAACGTTGGTACAATTGGCCACGTCGACCACGGTAAAACAACTTTGACTGCAGCGATTTCAGCTGTACTTTCAAAAGCACAAGGGAAAACAGCTACAAAGTTTGACGCAATCGATGGTGCTCCAGAAGAGCGCGAGCGCGGTATCACAATCGCAACAGCTCACATCGAGTACGAAACTGAAAAACGCCACTACGCACACGTTGACTGCCCAGGTCACGCTGACTATGTTAAAAACATGATCACTGGTGCTGCACAAATGGACGGCGCGATCCTCGTTGTTTCGGCAACAGATGGCCCAATGCCACAAACACGTGAGCACATTCTTCTTTCACGTCAAGTAGGTGTTCCTTTCATCGTAGTATTCATGAACAAAGTTGACATGGTTGACGACGAAGAGCTTCTCGAACTCGTTGAGATGGAAATCCGTGAACTTCTTTCTGAATATGACTTCCCAGGCGACGACCTCCCTGTAATCAAAGGTTCAGCTCTTGGCGCGCTTAACGGCGAACCACAATGGGAAGAAAAAATCATGGAACTCATGAACGCAGTTGATGAGTACATCCCTGAGCCTGTTCGTGACACGGACAAAGACTTCATGATGCCAGTTGAGGACGTATTCTCAATCACTGGTCGCGGTACTGTAGCGACTGGTCGTGTTGAGCGTGGTATTCTCCGCGTCAACGACGAAGTTGAAATCGTTGGTCTTACAGAAGAAACTAAGAAAACTGTATGTACTGGTGTAGAGATGTTCCGTAAGCTTCTTGACTATGCAGAAGCTGGCGACAACATCGGTGCTCTTCTCCGTGGTGTATCACGTGAAGACATCGAGCGTGGACAAGTACTTGCTAAACCAGGTACAATCACTCCGCACTCTAAATTCAAAGCTTCAATCTACGTTCTTTCTAAAGAAGAGGGTGGCCGTCACACGCCATTCTTCGCGAACTACCGTCCGCAGTTCTACTTCCGTACAACTGACGTAACAGGTATCGTTCACCTTCCAGAAGGTACTGAAATGGTAATGCCAGGAGACAACATCGAGTTGACGATCGAATTGATTTCTACAATCGCGATCGAAGACGGAACACGTTTCTCAATCCGTGAGGGTGGCCGTACTGTAGGTGCTGGTTCGGTAACAGAAATCGTCGAGTAATCGATGTCTTAAGCAGTCCGCATTTGCGGGCTGCTTTTTTGTTTTTTCAAACGAAGTGATAGGATAGGAGATAGGATTGTAGGAAGGAGAATCGATGATGGAAAAGCAAGTGGAGACGCTTTGCCGGTTGAACGGCGTTGCCTGCCGCTTTGGTGGGTCAAATTTACTCAAGCATCACGGGATCGTCGAGACGGCGCGTGACTTAGATTTGTTCGTTGAGCCTGACCAGTTCGAGACGATTGACCGTGTGCTCAGCCGTGCCGGAAAAAAAGAAGAGTCTGGTCCGCACGACGAGTATATGACGACGTACTTTGGCGAATATACGTTTGAAGGACAGGACATCGACGTGATTGCTAGTTTTCGGATGCGTTGCACGGACGGGATTTATACGCATCCTTACATTGAACCGGACGAGAGTTGGATGCATCTTGAAGAGTGGGTCGTCCTCTATTCAGTGATGGGGCGGGAAGAGAGAGTCGACAAGCTGCACGAATACTTTATGACGCACCCGTTCAACAACTCGATTGTGCAAACGTGTTTGAAACGAGCTCCGGCATCGGTCGTCGAAGCCGTGACTGAGCAGTTTAAAGAGTGTATGAAACGCTAGGAAGAGTTGGCATGGGCCTTCTTTTGAAAAATAGTTCAACAAAAGAAGGAAAAGAACTTGCAAAAGGGTTCGAATCTTGTTACATTAGTGAACGTTGAACAACTCATCAGACATCCGGCACGATCGAAAAAAATCAAATCTTGCATTTGTTTTGCAGATTCGATATAATGATTAAGTGTTTGTGCGAGTGGTGAGAGACTTTACAGCAGAAAATGGGTCCTATCGTTGATTTGCAATGATCGGATACCTCTGCTGACACAAGCACGCTGCGATGAAGCGGGAGGTTATGACACGCCAGGCAGCTTTGCCATGGCCGGTGTGGAAATTTCCGCTGAGAACTGTCTATTTTTAAAAGTAGGCGACAAAGGAGGGAAACTTACATGGCAAATGAAAAAATCCGTATTCGTTTAAAAGCATACGACCATCGCGTTCTCGATCAATCAGCTGAGAAAATCGTTGAAACTGCGAAACGTTCAGGTGCGAAGGTCTCGGGCCCAATCCCGCTTCCAACTGACAAATCGATCTACACGATCCTTCGTGCGGTCCACAAGTATAAAGATGCTCGTGAGCAGTTCGAAATGCGTACACACAAACGCTTGATCGACATCGTTAACCCAACACCAAAAACGGTTGATGCGCTTATGCGTCTCGAATTACCATCAGGTGTTGACATCGAAATCAAACTTTAATTCTTCATATAGTAGATACTAGCCAGAAGAGACAATAATTATTAAACAGGAGGTGTATCTCATGGCTAAAGGAATCTTAGGAACAAAACTTGGTATGACTCAAATCTTCAACGAAGCAGGCGAAGTCGTACCGGTAACAGTAGTTGCTGTCGAAGGAAACGTCGTGCTTCAAGTTAAAACACTTGAAACAGACGGTTACGAAGCAGTTCAACTCGGTTTCGGAGACATCAAAGAATCACGTCAAAACAAACCGGCAAAAGGTCACGCTGCGAAAGCAAGCGCGACACCTAAGCGCTTCATGAAAGAAATTCGTACTTCAGTAGAAGGATACGAAATCGGTCAAGAGATCAAGGCGGACATTTTCGCTGCAGGTGAATTAGTGGACGTAACAGGTACTTCAAAAGGTAAAGGATTCCAAGGTGCGATTAAGCGTCACGGACAATCACGTGGACCAATGTCCCACGGTTCGCGTTACCACCGTCGTCCTGGTTCAATGGGTCCTGTAGCTCCTAACCGCGTATTTAAAGGGAAGCTTCTTCCTGGTCAAATGGGTGGCGAGCGTAAAACGATTCAAAACCTTGAGATTGTCAAAGTTGACGTGGAACGCGGCCTTGTACTCGTTAAAGGCGCAATCCCAGGCGCTCGTAAATCGAACGTCATCATCAAGACAGCTGTCAAAGGTAACTAATTAACTGCACGGAAAGGAGGAATTACGAATGCCTAAAGTAGCTTTGCTAAACCAAACAGGTTCACAAGTTGGCGAAATCGAATTGGCTGAAGCCATTTTCGGTATCGAGCCAAACGAATCAGTACTTTATGACGCGATCGTCATGCAACAAGCATCACGCCGTCAAGGTACTCACGATACGAAAGGTCGCTCGGAAGTACGCGGTGGCGGCCGTAAACCATGGAAACAAAAGGGAACTGGTCGTGCGCGCCAAGGTTCGATCCGCTCACCACAATGGGTTGGTGGTGGAACAGTCTTCGGTCCAACTCCACGTTCATACTCTTACAAGCTTCCTAAAAAAGTTCGTCGTCTTGCACTTCTCTCGGCTTTGTCGTCAAAAGTACAAAACAACGAAATGATCGTCCTCGAAGGCCTTGCTTTCGATGCACCAAAAACAAAAGATATGGTCGCAGTACTTCTTGGCCTATCAGTAGAACGTAAGGCTCTTGTAGTCACAGCGGACTACAATGAGACTATCGCTCTCGCAGCTCGTAACATCCCAGGAGTGACTGTAATCGAGGCAGCAGGCGTTAACGTTCTTGACCTCGTTGCTAACGACAAAGTCATCTTCACTAAAGATGCGGTTGCGAAGGTAGAGGAGGTGCTTGCATAATGGCTCAAGCATACGATATCATCAAACGTCCTATCATCACTGAGCGTTCAGTTAGCCTCATGGAAGCTAACAAATACGTTTTCGAGATCGACGTTAAAGCGACTAAATCACAAGTGAAGCACGCTATCGAAACAATCTTCAACGTGAAAGTTGCTTCGGTAAACACAATGAACATTAAACCGAAAGCGAAACGTGTCGGTCGTCACTCTGGTTACACATCGCGTCGTAAAAAAGCGATCGTAACTCTTGCTGAAGGCAACACAATCGACTTCCTCGGTTAATTTACTACCTTAGAAGAAAAGGAGGGAATCCTCGATGGCAATTAAAAAGTTTAAGCCGACCACTAACGGTCGCCGTAACATGACATCTCTCGACTTTGCAGAGATCACAACGAACCGTCCTGAAAAATCGTTAACTGAAAAGCTTTCGAAAAAAGGCGGTCGTAACAACCAAGGTCGTTTGACTGTACGTCACCAAGGTGGCGGGCACAAACGTAAATACCGTATCATCGATTTCAAACGTAACAAAGATGCTATCATCGGACGCGTTGCTACGATCGAATACGATCCAAACCGTTCAGCTAACATCGCCCTCATCAACTATGCAGATGGTGAGAAACGTTACATCCTCGCTCCTAAGGGCATCAAAGTGGGCATGGAAATCATGTCTGGTCCTGAAGCGGATATCAAAGTGGGGAACGCTCTTCCACTCGTAAACATCCCTGTCGGTACTACTATCCACAACATCGAGCTTAAGCCTGGTAAAGGCGGTCAGCTTGTTCGTGCGGCTGGTGCATCGGCACAAATCCAAGGACGTGACGGCAAGTACGTCATCGTTCGTCTTCAATCAGGTGAATCACGCTTGTTCCTCGGCACTTGCCGCGCTACAATCGGTTCAGTTGGTAACGAAGAACACGAACTTGTAAACATCGGTAAAGCAGGACGTTCACGTTGGTTAGGCAAACGCCCAACAGTACGTGGTTCTGTAATGAACCCAGTTGATCACCCACACGGTGGTGGTGAAGGTCGTGCGCCAATCGGTCGTTCGGGCCCACTTACTCCTTGGGGTAAACCAGCTCTTGGTTACAAAACTCGTAAGAAAAACAAATCGAGCGACATGTACATCCTTCGTCGTCGTAAGAAATAATTATCACATGATTCTTGGGCGGTTCGAAAGAGCCGTTCCCGAATCATTCCAAAGGGAGGTTCTATCATGGGTCGCAGCTTGAAAAAAGGTCCATTCGCAGATCACCATTTGCTCGCTAAAGTTGACAAACTTAACGAATCTGGTGAGAAGCAAGTCATCAAAACTTGGTCACGTCGCTCGACAATCTTCCCAGAATTCATGGGTCACACGTTCGGTGTACACGATGGTCGTAAACACGTACCAGTATTCGTGACAGAAGACATGGTCGGTCACAAACTTGGTGAATTCGCTCCAACACGCACGTACAAAGGTCACGGATCAGACAAGAAAACGAAACGGTAATCTGAGGGGAGGTCAAATCCATGCAAGCTAAAGCATCAGCTAATATGGTCCGTCTTGCTCCTCGCAAAGCACGTCTCGTTGTAGACTTAATTCGCGGGAAACAAGTCGGCGAAGCGCTCTCTGTCCTTGCTCACACGAACAAGGCAGCGTCGCCAATCGTTGAAAAAGTATTAAAATCAGCGATTGCTAACGCAGAGCACAACTACGATATGAACATTGAGAACCTTGTTGTATCTGAAATTTTCGTCAACGAAGGTCCAACACTCAAACGCTTCCGCCCACGTGCGATGGGTCGCGCAAGTCGTATTAACAAACGCACAAGCCACATTCACATCGTGGTAACTGAGAAATAAGGAGGGATATGTAGTGGGTCAAAAGGTAAATCCGCACGGTTTTCGCGTTGGTGTTATCAAAGACTGGGATTCGCGTTGGTACGCTGAGAAAGACTACGCAGATCTCCTTCATGAAGACTACGTTATTCGTGAATACATCGAAAACAAAATGAAGGATGCTAGTGTGGCTAAAGTTGAAATCGAACGCGCTGCAAACCGCGTAAACATTTCGCTTCACACTGCGAAACCAGGTATGGTCATCGGTAAAGGTGGTTCGGAAATCGAGTCACTCCGTAAAAATATCACGAAGCTTGCTGAAGGCAAACGTGTTCACATCAACGTTGTTGAAGTGAAAAACGCGGATGCAGTCGCTAAGCTTGTTGCTGAAAACATCGCTCGTCAATTGGAAGGCCGTGTGTCATTCCGTCGTGCAATGAAACAGTCAATTCAACGTTCGATGCGCACTGGCATCAAAGGGATCAAAACAGAAGTTTCTGGTCGTCTTGGTGGCGCTGATATCGCTCGTTCAGAGAAGTACTCAGAAGGATCAGTTCCGCTTCATACAATCCGTGCCGACATCGACTACGGAACAGCTGAAGCTGACACAACTTATGGTAAAATCGGAATTAAAGTATGGCTTTACCACGGAGAAGTTCTTCCAACAAAAAACACTAAATAATAAACACTCTTTCAGGAAGGAGGCAACACACTATGTTGTTACCTAAACGCGTGAAATATCGTCGTGTACACCGTGGTAAAATGCGCGGAAATGCAAAACGCGGCACAACAGTACATTTCGGTGAATTCGGTCTCCAATCGCTCGAAGCGAGCTGGATCACAAACCGTCAAATCGAATCAGCACGTATCGCAATGACACGTTATATGAAACGTGGCGGTAAAGTGTGGATCAAGATCTTCCCACACAAGCCGTACACTAAAAAGCCTCTCGAAGTTCGAATGGGTTCGGGTAAAGGTGCTCCAGAAGGCTGGGTAGCTGTAGTTAAGCCTGGTAAAGTAATGTTCGAAATCGCGGGTGTATCTGAGGAAGTCGCACGTGAGGCACTTCGTCTTGCAGCGCACAAACTTCCAGTAAAATGTAAGTTCGTGAAACGTGAAGAAAATGGTGGTGATACGAATGAAAGCAACTGATCTCCGTCAATCAACAAATGAAGAGCTCAACGGTAAAGTAGGCGAGTGGAAAGAAGAACTCTTTAACCTTCGTTTCCAATTAGCTACAGGTCAGCTTGAGAATCCTGCTCGTATCCGTGAAGTACGCAAGTCGATTGCGCGTGCTAAAACGATTCTTCGTGAACGCGAACTCGGCATCAACAACGGCTAATCTAATCGGATTATTGAAGAGGAGGTAACACTCATGGAACGCAATAAGCGTAAAGTACTCACTGGACGCGTCGTGTCTGACAAAATGGACAAAACGATCGTCGTTGCAGTTGAAACAAAAGTACGTCATAAGCTTTATGGAAAACGTGTAAACTACACGAAGAAATTTAAAGCGCACGATGAGAACAATGTCGCTAAAGTAGGCGATGTAGTCCGCATCGCGGAAACACGTCCGCTTTCTAAAGACAAACGTTTCCGTCTCGTAACAGTAGTAGAAGAATCAGTAATCATCTAATAACAGTTCGGATCTATAAACATCCGGAGGGAGGTACACTCGCATGATTCAACAAGAATCTCGCTTGAAAGTAGCAGACAACTCTGGCGCGCGTGAACTGTTGACAATTAAAGTCCTCGGTGGTTCAGGTCGTAAGACTGCAAACATCGGTGACATCATCGTCGCGACGGTAAAACAAGCAACACCAGGTGGCGTTGTTAAAAAAGGTGACGTTGTCAGAGCAGTTGTCGTTCGTACAAAACGCGGCGCTCGTCGTAAAGATGGTTCGTACATCCGTTTCGATGAGAACGCAGCAGTCATCATCAAAGATGACAAGAGCCCACGCGGCACTCGGATCTTCGGGCCAGTTGCACGTGAACTTCGTGAAAAAGAATTCATGAAGATCGTTTCGTTGGCACCGGAAGTACTTTAATTTCCAATTTCAATCCTATAAGGAGGTGCGCAAAACGATGCATGTTAAAAAAGGCGATACAGTCCAGGTAATGTCTGGTAAAGATAAAGGCAAGCAAGGGGTTATCCTCAAAGCTATGCCAAGCAAGAACCGCGTAGTCGTTGAAGGGGTTAACGTGATGAAAAAACACGCTAAACCATCACAAGCGAATCCACAAGGCGGTATCCTTGAAATCGAAGCACCAATTCACGTCTCGAACGTCATGCCAATCGACCCTAAAACGGGCAAACCAACTCGCGTTGGTTTCAAAGTAGTCGATGGTAAAAAAGTTCGTGTCGCGAAATCGGGCGAAGTACTCGATAAATAAGAACAACGTGACGAAAGGAGGTCCATTCGACTATGAACCGTTTGCAAGAGAAGTATAAAAGCGACATCGTGAAAGCGATGATGGATAAATTCAACTATGACTCGGTTATGCAAGTGCCACAAGTCGACAAAATCGTCATCAACATGGGTGTAGGTGACGCTGTTTCGAACTCGAAAGCTCTTGACATGGCAGTGGAAGAATTATCAATTCTTTCAGGTCAAAAACCACTCGTAACGAAGGCTAAGAAATCAATCGCTGGTTTCAAACTTCGTGAGGGCATGCCGATCGGTGCGAAAGTAACACTTCGTGGCGAGCGCATGTACGATTTCCTCGACAAATTAGTAACTGTTTCACTTCCACGTGTACGTGACTTCCGCGGTGTATCGAAGAAAGCATTCGACGGACGCGGTAACTACACGCTTGGTGTGAAAGAGCAACTTATTTTCCCTGAAATCGATTACGATAAAGTAACTAAAGTACGCGGTATGGATATCGTTGTTGTTACAACAGCGAACACAGACGAAGAAGCTCGTGAATTGCTCACACTTCTCGGAATGCCATTCCAAAAATAATAAAGGGAGGTCGACAACATGGCTAAAAAGTCAATGGTGAATCGCGAACAAAAACGCGAGAAACTCGTTGCCCAGTACGCTGAGAAGCGCGCGCAATTAAAAGCTGAAGGCGACTACATCGGACTCAGCAAATTGCCACGTAACTCGTCACCTGTACGTCTTCATAACCGTTGCCGTATCACAGGTCGTCCACATGGTTACATGGGTAAATTCGGGATCAGCCGTATCAAGTTCCGTGATCTTGCATACAAAGGTCAAATCCCTGGTGTTAAAAAAGCAAGTTGGTAATCCACTAACAGTGTGAAAGGAGGTACATCGCATGGTAATGACAGACCCTATTGCAGATATGCTTACACGTATCCGTAACGCTAACATGGTTCGCCATGAAAAATTGGAGCTTCCAGCTTCTAACATCAAACGTGAGGTTGCAGAGATCCTCAAGCGTGAAGGTTTCATTCGCGATGTTGAATATATCGAGGACGCTAAACAAGGTACACTTCGTCTTTTCCTTAAATATGGAGCAAGCAACGAACGTGTTATCACTGGTCTCAAACGTATTTCGAAACCAGGTCTTCGTGTATATGCAAAAGCAGATGAAGTACCAAAAGTACTCGGAGGACTCGGTATCGCAGTTCTTTCGACATCAAAAGGTCTTATGACTGATAAAGAAGCTCGCCAACAACAAGTCGGCGGCGAAGTGCTCGCCTACATCTGGTAAGTCACTTTTCTAACAAGAACGGAGGTGTAATCAATGTCACGTATTGGTAAAAAACCAGTTACGATTCCAGCTGGCGTTACTGTAACGGTTGCAGAAGGCAACATTGTCACAGTAAAAGGTGCTAAAGGTGAACTTTCGCTTTCAGCTAACCCAGCTTTGGAAGTCAAAATTGAAGAAAACGAACTAACTGTTGTTCGTCCGGATGACTCGAAAGAGAACCGTACGATCCACGGTACGACACGTGCCCTCATCGCCAACATGGTGGAAGGTGTGTCTAACGGGTTCCAGAAAACACTTGAGATCTCAGGGGTTGGTTACCGTGCTGCTAAGCAAGGTAACAAACTCGTCCTCAGCCTCGGTTACTCGCATCCAATCGAGTACGTTGCTGAAGAAGGTATCGAGATCGAAGTTCCTTCAAACACGCAAATCATCGTAAAAGGGATTAGCAAAGAGCGCGTCGGTCACGTTGCAGCTCAAATCCGCTCGTACCGTGCTCCAGAACCTTACAAAGGTAAAGGTGTTCGTTACTCTGATGAACGTATTCGCCGTAAAGAAGGTAAGACTGGTAAGTAATTCGTCACGAAATGAACGGAAAGGAGTGGCATAAATGATCACAAAAGCAGATAAAAATGCAGTTCGTAAGAAACGTCATGCTCGTGTACGTCGTACGATCATCGGGACGGCAGCTCGTCCACGTTTGAACGTATTCCGTTCGAGCAAGAACATCTACGTACAACTTATCGATGATGCGTCACAAACAACGCTTGTGTCAGCATCTTCGAAAGATAAAGCACTCGATCTTACAAACGGCGGCAACGTTGAAGCAGCGAAAGCTGTTGGTAAACTTGCAGCTGAACGTGCACTCGAGAAAGGTATCGACACTGTTGTGTTCGACCGTGGTGGATACCTCTATCATGGCCGCGTCAAAGCTGTTGCAGAAGCAGCTCGTGAAGCGGGTCTTAAATTCTAACAAAAAGGAGGGGACACTCGATGCGCCAGTTAGACGTTAACATGGAACAACTTGAAGAACGCGTTGTTACCGTAAACCGCGTCGCGAAAGTTGTGAAAGGTGGCCGTCGCTTCCGTTTCGCCGCTCTCGTAGTCGTAGGTGACAAAAATGGTCACGTCGGTTTCGGTACAGGTAAGGCACAAGAGGTGCCAGAAGCGATCCGCAAGGCTATTGAAGCCGCTAAGAAAAACATGGTTCAAGTACCAATGGTTGGTACAACAATTCCACACGAAATCACAGGAGTATACGGAGCAGGTCGCGTATTCATGAAACCTGCTTCTGAAGGTACTGGGGTTATCGCCGGTGGTCCAGTTCGTGCAGTGCTCGAACTTGCAGGTGTAGGTGACATCCTTTCGAAATCGCTTGGATCAAACACACCGATCAACATCGTCCGTGCGACGGTCAAAGGCTTGACAGAGCTTAAAAAAGCAGAGGAAGTTGCTAAACTACGCGGTAAAAGCGTAGAAGAACTTCTTAAATAAGGGAGGGAACTAGACATGGCGAAACTCGCAATCACCCTCACACGCAGCACAATCGGTCGTCCCGAGGATCAGCGTGTAACAGTACGTACACTTGGTCTTCGCAAAATGCATCAAACCGTCGTTGTCCCTGACAACGTCGCGATGCGTGGTATGATCAAAAAAGTGTCGCACCTTGTGACTGTAGAAGAAATTAACGAATAATATCGATTTTAATAATAAGGAGGTGCCACTATGAAACTCCATGAATTGAAGCCAACTCCAGGTTCGCGTCACGAACGCAACCGTGTCGGTCGCGGTATGGCGACTGGTAACGGTAAAACTTCTGGCCGTGGACATAAAGGTCAAAAAGCTCGTTCAGGCGGTGGCGTTCGTCCAGGGTTCGAAGGTGGACAAAACCCACTTTACCGTCGTCTTCCAAAACGCGGTTTCAACAACCCTACTCGTAAAGAGTATGCAGTTGTTTCCCTAGACACGCTTAACCGTTTCGAAGCAGGTACTGAAGTCACTCCAGAACTCTTAATCGAGACTGGTGTCGTCAGCTCTGCTAAAGACGGAATCAAAGTACTTGCTAACGGCAAGCTTGAAACAAAATTAACTGTTAAAGCCAACAAATTCTCGGGTGCAGCGAAAGAAGCGATCGAAGCAGCTGGCGGTTCAGTTGAGGTGATCTGATGTTTCAGACGATCTCCAATATGTGGCGCGTGAAAGATATTCGACAGCGTATTCTCTTCACACTCGCAATCATCATCATTTTCCGCATCGGGGCCCATATCCCGGTGCCGATGGTGAATACGGATGTGTTGCGTTTTGACTCAGGAGGTCTACTCGACTTCTTGAACTTGTTTGGAGGAAATGCTTTACAGAACTTCTCCCTGTTCGCAATGGGGATCATGCCGTACATCACGGCATCGATCGTTGTACAACTTTTACAAATGGACGTCGTTCCGAAGTTTGCCGAATGGGCAAAACAAGGCGAGTCCGGGCGTAAGAAGCTAGCGACGGTCACGCGCTATGGGACGATCATGTTAGGGTTTGTTCAAGCGACATCACTGTCATTTGGATTTAACCGTCTCTATCCAGGTCTCGTCAATGAGACGTGGGGAACGGCAACCTATTTCGTGATCGCGATTGTACTTACTGCAGGTACGGCGTTCTTGATGTTCCTCGGTGAGATGACAACGGAGAAAGGTGTCGGGAATGGTATTTCCGTCATTATCTTCGCTGGTATCATCGCTGGGTTCCCAAGAATCTTCACGCAGATTTACGAGACGAAGCTCCAAAATGCTGGAGATGCGTTATTCATTAACATCGTTTACTTGGCTGTGCTATTGCTCGTTATTCTTGCTGTGACGGTTGGGATCATTTATGTTCAACAAGCGGCACGTAAGATTCCGATTCAATACGCTAAGCGCACGGCGAACCGCACCCCTGTGGGCGGTCAGTCGACGCACTTGCCAATCAAGCTAAACGCTGCTGGTGTCATCCCGGTCATCTTCGCGATTTCCTTCATGGTGACACCGCCAACTGTTGCAAGCTTCATTGCTTCTCCGGAAACGACGCAGAAGTTGCAGACTTACTTCGATACGACATCTCCAATCGGAATGTCAATCTACGTAGCGCTCATCATCGCGTTCGCTTACTTCTATACATTTATTCAGGTCAACCCAGAACAAATGGCAGAAAACCTGCAGAAGCAAGGCGGCTATATTCCTGGGATTCGTCCTGGGGCGCAAACAGAACAGTACATCACGAAGTTGCTCTATCGATTGACTTTCTTCGGAGCGATTTTCCTATCGCTCGTCGCGATCATGCCGACAATCTTCATTAAGCTTGCCGGTCTCCCAACTTCGGTGCAAATCGGAGGGACGAGCTTGTTGATCGTAATCGGGGTAGCCCTTGAAACGATGAAACAAATCGAAAGTCAACTCGTAAAACGACACTACAAAGGCTTTATCCGTTAAAGCGGAAGGAAGGGCTCTCCCTTCCTTCCTGTCGTGTTTACGATGTGTTGTGAAAATCAAAACTGGAGGCTAACTGAGATGAATCTAGTACTCATGGGCTTACCGGGTGCAGGGAAAGGGACTCAAGCGGCTAAAATCGTCGAAGAGTACCAAATCCCACACATTTCGACAGGCGACATGTTTCGTGCGGCAATCAAAGGCGGAACGCCACTTGGTAAAGAAGCTAAATCGTTCATGGATAAAGGTGAACTCGTACCGGATGAGGTAACAATCGGAATCGTACGTGAACGCTTGAGTCAAGATGATACGAAAAACGGTTTTTTACTCGATGGATTCCCGCGTACTGTTGCTCAAGCAGAGGCACTCGAAAGTTTGCTTAAAGATTTGGGGAAACAGATCGACCACGTCGTCAACATTGATGTGGCTGCGGAAATTCTCGTTCCGCGTTTGACAGGTCGTTGGATCTGCCCGACGTGTGGAGCGACATATCATGTGATCTTCAACCCACCAAAAGTGGAAGGCATCTGTGATGTGGATGGGTCGGCACTCATGCAACGTGAAGACGATAAAGAGGAAACGGTTCGCCGTCGCCTTGACGTCAACATCGAGCAATCGAAACCACTTATTGACTTTTATGCAGAAAAAGGGTATCTTCGTACATTGGATGGAGATCGTCCAATCGATGTCGTTTATGCCGATGTTAAAGCGTTACTCGGTGATACTGAATGATCATCACGAAGACGCCTCGAGAAATTGCGATTATGCGTGAGGCTGGGCAAATTGTTGCTCGAACGCACCAGGTGCTCAAAGAGCACATCAAACCAGGTATTACGACGCTAGAGCTCGACCGGATTGCGGAAGATTACATTCGCAGCCAAGGTGCGACACCGTCGTTCAAAGGCTACAACGGTTTTACCGGTAGTGTTTGCGCTTCAGTGAACGAAGAACTTGTTCATGGAATTCCCGGAGAACGGGTATTGAACGATGGAGATATCATCTCGATCGACATCGGTGCCTACTATAACGGATACCATGGAGATTCCGCTTGGACTTATCCAGTGGGAACAATCTCAGAAGAGACACAGCGGTTGCTTGACGTAACCGAAGAAAGTCTGTATAAAGGATTGGAGCACGCCAAGGCTGGACTGCGATTGACAGACATTTCGCATGCGATTCAAGCGTATGTTGAATCTTATGAGTTTTCTGTCGTCCGTGAGTATGTCGGTCATGGTGTCGGTCAAAATTTGCATGAAGAACCGCAAATTCCGCACTATGGTCCACCGGGGAAAGGGCCGCGCCTAAAGACTGGGATGACGTTAGCCATTGAACCAATGGTCAACGCTGGTCAACGCTATGTTCGAACGCTGGCTGACAACTGGACAGTTGTGACAGTGGACGGTAGCATGTGCGCCCACTTTGAGCACACCATCGCCATCACAGACGATGGATACGAGATTTTAACGAAACTCGATTCCGGTGAATGAGGCTCTATTGTTGCGTGCTGATCCGTTATGGATCCTTCTCTCACAGTACTGTACAATAGATCGTCTGTGCTCCTAAATATCTTCATATAGAAAGGGGAATAAATGATGGCGAAACAAGATGTCATTGAAGTGGAAGGCACTGTTATCGAACCACTTCCAAACGCAATGTTTAAAGTGGAGTTAGAAAACGGCCACACGGTGCTCGCGCACGTCTCAGGGAAAATTCGGATGCACTACATTCGAATCCTTCCAGGCGACCGCGTAACTGTCGAGTTGTCTCCGTACGACTTGACTCGCGGGCGAATCACGTACCGTTATAAGTAACTCCGATTTTTCCAGGAGGAGGGTATAATCATGAAAGTAAGACCGTCGGTAAAACCGATCTGCGAAAAATGTAAAGTTATTCGCCGTAAAGGAAAAGTAATGGTAATTTGCGAAAACCCGAAACACAAACAAAAACAAGGTTAATCTAAGAGGAGGTGCACACATGGCACGTATTGCTGGTGTAGATATTCCGCGCGAAAAACGTATCGTTATTTCGCTCACATACATCTTTGGTATTGGTAAAACAAAAGCACAAGAAATCTTGAAGACTGCAAACGTATCTGAAGATTCACGCACACGTGATCTTACAGAAGACGAAATCAACCGCATCCGTGAAGCAATTGACGGAATTAAAGTTGAAGGTGACCTTCGTCGTGAAGTTTCACTCAACATTAAGCGTTTGATCGAAATCGGCGCCTACCGCGGTGTCCGTCATCGTCGTAGTCTCCCTGTTCGCGGACAAAACACGAAGAACAACTCGCGTACTCGTAAAGGCCCACGCCGTACAGTAGCGAACAAGAAGAAGTAAAGGAGGGAATTGAACAATGGCGAAACGTAAGCAAAATGTACGTTCAAAACGTAAAGTCAAAAAGCATATTGAAGTCGGTGTGGTACACATCCGTTCTACATTTAACAACACAATCATCACAATCACTGACACGCAAGGTAACGCGATCTCATGGGCTACTTCTGGTAACCTTGGATTTAGAGGATCACGTAAATCGACACCGTTCGCAGCACAATTGGCTGCTGAAACTGCAGCGAAAGTTGCAATGGACAACGGTATGCGTACAGTAGAAGTTAATGTTAAAGGTCCTGGTGCTGGACGTGAAGCGGCAATCCGTGCCCTCCAAGCTACTGGTCTTGAAGTAACTGCAATCCGTGACGTAACACCTGTTCCGCACAACGGTTGCCGCCCTCCAAAACGTCGCCGCGTATAATCGTTTGTGCGTGTGATGGGCTTACCTAGCACGAACAACATATACAATGCAGCGCAAGCTGCGTGGCAGGATACACTCAAGGAGGGGTTCAGATGATCGAGATTGAAAAACCAAAGATCGAAACGGTCGAAATCAGCGAGGATGCTACGTTTGGTAAATTCGTGGTGGAACCGCTTGAACGTGGATATGGCACTACTCTCGGCAACTCACTGCGTCGAATTTTATTGTCATCGCTTCCTGGTGCAGCGATTACGGCGGTTCAAATCGATGGCGTGCTTCACGAGTTCTCAACGATTGACGGAGTCGTCGAAGACGTCACCCAAATTGTTTTAAACCTCAAGAAGTTAGCGCTCAAAGTGTACTCGGAAGAAGAGAAAACGCTTGAGATTAACGTTTCAAGTGCCGGTGCTGTCACTGCGGCAGACATTACCCATGATAGCGACGTTGAAATCTTGAATCCTGAGCTCCACATCGCGACTCTCGCTGACAATGCGACGCTTCGCATGCGTTTGACTGCTCGCCGTGGTCGTGGTTACGTCCAGGCAGAAGATAACAAACGTGATGATATGCCGATTGGTGTCATTCCAATCGATTCGATCTATACACCGATTCAACGCGTGAACTACGAAGTAGACAAAACACGTGTCGGTCAAGATGCTAGCTTCGATAAGCTTCTATTAGACGTGTGGACAGATGGTTCAATCCGTCCGGAAGAAGCAGTATCGCTTGGAGCGAAAATTTTGACAGAACACTTGAATATCTTTGTTGGTTTGACTGACGAAGCTCTCAATGCAGAAATTATGGTCGAGAAAGAAGAAGACCAAAAAGAAAAAGTACTTGAAATGACGATCGAAGAACTCGATCTCTCAGTTCGTTCGTACAACTGCTTGAAGCGCGCCGGCATCAACACTGTTCAAGAACTCGCAAACAAATCAGAGGAAGAGATGATGAAAGTCCGTAACCTCGGACGTAAATCACTCGAAGAAGTTCAACTCAAGTTGGACGAGCTCGGTTTGGGCTTGCGTAAAGAAGACTAAGTTCAACCGAAGGAGGGAAATGTAATGGCTTATTCGAAACTTGGCCGTACAAGCTCGCAACGCAAGGCTCTTTTGCGTGATCTTGCAACTGACCTTATTATCAACGAGCGCATTCAAACAACTGAACAAAAAGCGAAAGAACTTCGCCCAGTCGTTGAAAAATTAATCACTCTTGGAAAACGTGGCGATCTTCATGCCCGTCGTCAAGTAGCTTCATTCGTTCGCAAAGAGAGCGCTGGAGAGAAAAACGCAATCCAAAAATTGTTCGAAGACGTGGCACCACGCTACGCTGAACGTCAAGGTGGATACACACGCATCATGAAAGTCGGCCCACGCCGCGGTGACGGTGCGGAAGTCGTAATCATCGAACTCGTCTAATTCATTAGGCAGTCAACAGGGCATGCGGTCACGTATTGCCCTGTTTCCACATCGGAAAGGAGTCGACAGATGGAATCTCAAATTATGGTACGCGATGTCGTGTTTCGTTACCCGGGACAAACCGAGCCAGCCTTAGACGGGTTGTCACTCGATGTATACAAAGGGGAATGGCTCGCCATCGTTGGCCATAATGGTTCCGGCAAGTCGACTTTGACGAAGTTGTGGAACGGGCTTTTGCTTCCTCAGGAAGGAGAGGTCCGGGTTGAGACGCTCGATCCGACGGACGCCACAGACGTGTGGGACGTTCGTAAACGGATCGGTGTCGTCTTCCAAAATCCCGACAATCAGTTTGTCGGGGCGACCGTGCGCGATGATGTGGCGTTCTCTCTCGAAAACATGGGACTTCCACGTCAAGAAATGGTTCGTCGAATTGATGACAGTCTAGCGCGCGTTGGATTATCGGAACTAGCGGACCGTGAACCGCATCAGTTATCCGGTGGACAAAAGCAGCGTGTTGCGATTGCTTCGGCTCTCGCAATGCGCCCGCATGTCCTCGTGCTCGATGAAGCTACCTCGATGCTCGACCCGATTGGGCGTAAAGAGGTGTTACAAACGGTACAACAGCTCGTCTCAGAAGGGATGACCGTTGTCGCCATTACACACGAGCTCGACGAAGTGTTGTTTGCCGACCGTATCATTGCCCTGTCTAAAGGGAAAATTGCAATGACCGGTACACCAGAAGACGTGTTTAGAAATCCGGAAGCGTTACGTGCCATCCAACTCGATGTGCCGTTTATCGTACGGATGCAACTCGAACTGAAGGAACGGGGCATACCACTCGATCGTCTGATGCTACAACATTCGGAGTTGGTGAACCATCTATGCCGATTAGCATTGAAGAAGTGACTTACCAATATCAATTGAATACTCCGTTTGAACGAACCGCGCTGCGCGATGTGAATGTATTTATTCCGTCGGGGGCGCTTGTTGCGTTTCTTGGCCATACCGGCTCTGGGAAATCGACACTCGTTCAGCACATGAACGGCTTACTGCGACCGACAAAAGGTCGTGTCGTCGTGGATGACATTACAGTACGTGCGATTACGAAGCGTCGCGATAAAAAGCAAAGTCTGCTTCCGCTTCGGCGCCGCGTTGGGCTCGTCTTTCAGTATCCCGAGCATCAACTGTTTGAAGAGACGGTCGAACGCGACGTGATGTTTGGTCCCCGCAACTTCGGTGCGACGGAGGCTGAGTCGAAAGACCGGGCCCATGCTGCCCTGCGCCTTGTCGGTCTTGATGAAACGTTATGGGACCGTTCCCCGTTCGATTTGTCGGGCGGACAGATGCGACGTGTCGCGATTGCTGGCGTGCTCGCGAGCCGTCCGGACGTCTTAGTCGTCGATGAACCGACGGCGGGACTCGACCCGCTCGGCCGTCAAGACATGCTGGCGTTGTTTAAACGTTTAAAAGAAGAACTCGACTTGACGCTCATCCTCGTCTCGCATGACATGGATGATGTGTTGACGTATGCGGAACGTGTCGTCGTCATGGAACAAGGACGAGTCGCCTTCGATGGTGACCCGTTCGAACTGTTCAAGGACGAGTCACTCGTTCGCTCGTTGCAACTCGACGTCCCGAACGTGCTTCGGCTCGCGCTTGAACTCGCACCGGCGTTCGGGGTCGAGCCTCCATCCCTTCGGACGGAAGTCGAACTGGCGGACTGGATTACGGCCGAGTTGAGAAAGGGGGGAGCCATATGATCATCGGGCAATACATTCCCGGTCATTCATGGCTGCACACACTTGACGCTCGGGCCAAAACGCTGTTCATCCTCGGGTTTATTCCAGTCGTCTTCTTGGCCGACAATTTGTGGACGAACGTGTTTTTACTCGCGTTCACGTTATTCGCGGTCAAATTGTCTCAGTTGTCATGGCGCTATTTATGGAACGGTTTGAAAATGATTTTATTTTTGATCGTGTTCACACTCCTGTTGCAACTGTTCTTTAATCGGGAAGGGACGCTGCTCGTTTCACTCGGTCCGTTCTCGATTTATTCGGAAGGGGTGAGAATGGGCTTGATCGTCTCGCTCCGTTTCTTCTATCTCGTCATGTTGACGACGCTTGTCACCTTAACGACGACGCCGATGGAACTGACCGATTCGATTGAAGCCGGTCTTCGTCCCCTCGAACGCATACGAGTGCCAGCACACGAGATCGCCCTGATGCTGTCAATCTCGCTTCGTTTCTTGCCGACGCTAGCCGACGAGACGGATCGCATCATGAAGGCGCAACAGGCGCGAGGCGTCGATTTAAAGAGTGGTCCGATTAAAGATCGGTTAAAAGCGGTCGTCCCGCTCATGATCCCATTGTTCGTGTCCGCGTTTAAGCGGGCTGAGGACCTTGCCACGGCGATGGAAGCTCGCGGGTACCGTGGGGGTGAAGGGCGGACGAGGTGGCGTGAGATGACGTGGGAACGGCGCGACACAGGATTGTTGATCGTGTTTGTCTGCTTGACGCTCATTTTGATTGGATTGCGAGGTATAGGATGAGACGGGTTAAATTGACGATTGCTTATGATGGGACGAATTATGCGGGCTATCAAGTCCAGCCAAACGGCAATACGGTTCAGGCCGAAGTCGAGACGGTTCTTGCGAAGATGCATGGTCAAGCGATGAAAGTCGTCGCTTCTGGGCGGACGGATGCCCGTGTTCACGCTAAAGGTCAGGTCATCCACTTCGATACGCATTTATCGATGCCGGTAGATCGTTTTGTCAAAGCGTTGAACGCGATGTTGCCAGATGATATCCTTGTTTGTTCAGCCGAAGAAGTAGATGCTTCTTTCCATGCCCGCTACGGTGCGAAACGGAAAGAGTATCGTTACTTCATTCGCACTGACGTTGATCCGTTCCGCCGCCATCATGCCGTGACGGTGACGTATGCGCTTGACCGGGAACGGATGCGTCAAGCGCTCCGTTCACTCGTCGGGACACATGATTTCACTTCGTTTTCGGTGACGAAGTCAGAAGTGGTGGACCGTGTCCGCACGATTTATGAAGCGGAACTCGTTGATGCGGGAGACGAAATGTACTTTCGCTTCGTCGGATCCGGCTTTCTGTACAACCAAGTTCGGATTATGGTCGGTACGTTAATGGAGGTTGGTAGAGGGAAGTATGAGCCGGCCGATGTGAGTCGAATGCTCGCGGCGAAAGACCGCCGCAGTGCTGGGATTACGGCTCCACCGCACGGTCTATATTTATGGAATGTGAATTATAAAAAAGTAGATTGACATTCCCCTTGTAAAAACGTATCATATTCATTGGCATTTCATTTTCACATTGAGAGATGAACCACAATCTTAGCCCCGTAAACTAGGATTATGATAAAGCATCAAACAAGCATTAAAAAATTCAAATGAACAGACATTTTAGGAGGTATTCCACATGCGCACGACATTCATGGCTAAAGCATCTGAAGTAGAACGCAAATGGCACCTTATCGATGCAGAAGGCAAAACACTCGGTCGTATGACTAGTGAAGTAGCATCACTTCTTCGCGGTAAGCACAAGCCAACTTTCACACCACACGTTGATTGCGGAGACCACGTCATCATCATCAACGCTGAGAAAGTCAAATTGACTGGTAACAAACTGAACGACAAGATGTACTACCGTCATTCAGGTCATCCAGGCGGCTTGAAATCACAAACTGCAAAAGAGCTTCTTGCAAAACGCCCAGAGCGTATGCTTGAACTCGCGATCAAAGGGATGCTTCCAAAAGGATCGCTCGGTCGTCAACAATTCACTAAACTCCACGTTTACGCTGGAGCTGAGCACAACCACGAAGCACAAAAACCAGAAGTTTACGAACTTCGCGGTTAATCGGGACACAAGGAGGAACTAAACGATGGCAGATGTACGTTACTACGGAACTGGCCGCCGCAAGCACTCGGTGGCTCGTGTTCACCTCGTTGCAGGTGACGGCAAAGTTGTTGTAAATGGCCGTGATATTTCAGAATACTTCGGTCATGAGACTTTGATCATGATGGCAAAATCACCACTCGTATTGACTGAAACAGAAGGTAAATACGATATCATCGTTAACGTTAACGGTGGTGGATTCACTGGACAAGCTGGAGCGATTCGCCACGGCGTATCACGTGCGCTTCTTCAAGCGGACCCAGAATTCCGTCCAAGCCTCAAAGAAAAAGGCTTCTTGACTCGTGACGCACGTATGAAAGAGCGTAAAAAATACGGTCTTAAAGCAGCACGTCGCGCACCACAGTTCTCGAAGCGTTAATCTTCGAACAGTTTGGTCTAAACTCTTCGCCTTTATGGGCGGAGAGTTTTTTTTGTTGCTCGAGAAATAGTCGGTTTTCGTTCCCTCAAGAAAACGCTTTTTTTGATATACTGTTATCGAGACAGAAATTAGGGGGAAATGACATGCTTACAGTAGAACAAGTTCGTGAAGAACTAGCAGGGTTGGTCGATCCGACGATCAATCGTACGCTTGGAGATACAGCTGGCGTGAAAGACGTCCGAATTAAAGAAGACTATGTCAGCGTGAAAGTGGCACTCGGTCAGACCGGGAGCGGGGAACAGCTTCAGTTGCAACAAGAGATCGTCACATTGTTGAAAGGAAAAGGCTTTAAGACGGTCGGCCTTCGTTTCGAAGCGCTAAATGACGAAAGTTTACAAGAAGCGACAAAACCGGCTATCCTTCGTGAAAACTCAGGAACGACGTTCATAGCAATCGCTTCAGGAAAAGGCGGCGTCGGGAAGTCGACGGTGTCGGTCAACTTGGCGGTCGCGTTAGCACGTGCCGGTAAAAAGGTCGGCTTGATCGATGCCGATATTTACGGGTTCAGTGTCCCGGATATGCTCGGGATTGAAGAACGTCCCGTCGTCCGAGGTGAAAAAATCATCCCGGTCGAGCGGTTCGGGGTAAAAGTCATCTCGATGGGCTTCTTCGTCGAAGACAATGCGCCGGTCATCTGGCGCGGACCGATGCTCGGGAAGATGCTCAACAACTTCTTCAATGATGTGGAGTGGGGCGACCTCGACTACTTGTTGCTCGATTTACCGCCAGGGACAGGTGACGTCGCGCTTGATATCCACTCGATGCTCCCGTCATGCCAGGAGTTGATTGTAACGACACCTCACGCGACCGCTGCGTTCGTAGCGGCTCGAGCGGGTGCGATGGCAATCAAGACGAACCATAAAGTGCTCGGAATCATTGAGAATATGGCGTACTTCGAGAGTAAGGTAACGGGCGAGAAAGAATACGTCTTCGGTTACGGCGGCGGCGAAAAATTATCAGAAGCGCTCAAGAGTAAACTGCTCGCGCAAATCCCGCTCGGTCAGCCGTATGACAACGAAGACGACTTTGCGCCTTCGGTCTACCGGGATGGGCATCCGTTTGAGACAACATATGATGAATTGGCGCAATCGGTCATTCAACAAATAGAAGGGTGAATGGTTAGCAGATGAAAGTACAAGGTTTTTTACGTTTGTTTTGGACGACGCTCGTTTTCGGGACGCTATTTGGGTTCCTGATGAATATACTCGCCAATCCGGGTTATTTGGTCAGTCAGTCGTGGGAAGCGATCGTGACGGCACTCAGTTACTCGAGCACGTGGACGGGAATCAGTATGATGGGCTTTTTTGCCTACTTGATCGTCCACCGTGTCGGCTTGGATTTATTCCGCGGAGCGAAACTGTGGAATCGAGTTCAAGTGCTCTTGATTGTATTCGCGTTATTTGACGCGGTCTATCTACGCATGCTCGCATTTGGAAATGATCACATGTGGCGTTATATCGGAGAGATGCTCGTCCTAGTCGTCGTGTCGTGGATCGTAGCGACGAGCAAGGCGAGACAGACGAACGCGAGTGCATTTATCCCCGCGCTCTTCTTGATGATCGTCATTACGTTGATTGAGTGGATTCCGGCACTGCAAGCGACAGATGAGATCGCTCTTCTATGGCCGGCACTTGCGACGCTCGTGTTCGCCAACGCTTACCAAGTGTTGATGCTTCATCGTTTCCAAGCGCCAGCGCACGGTGAAGCAGTGTCAAAATCGAATAGTGGTCCTAAAGAGTCATTAAAGACGAAGAAACGCGTCTCGTCCAAATCGTCGTAATGTTCTCTTGCCAGTGATGAGCTCAGGTGATTTCGCCTGAGCTTTTCCATTGGTTAAGAAGGGAGTCCACGGCCGATTTAAGCGTATCGAAATAATTTTTGAAGCAATCAAAGTTTTTTTAGAAAAACAGTTGACGAATAGTGCAGGCATTGATATATTAATAAACGTCGCTGCTGTTCAAATTTGAGCAACAGAAAAAAGTGGAAAAAT
>NZ_LYTG01000055.1:17500-19256 GCF_001816105.1 Exiguobacterium sp. SH31 | reverse complement strand
ACAAGGGAATTGTTCCCTGAAAACTGAAGACTCATCAAGTTCAAACCGTTTCTAGATCAAAGCCTCGACCGATTAGTATCATTCAGCTCCACACGTCGCCGTGCTTCCACCCATGACCTATCTACCTCATCGTCTCTGAGGGGTCTTTCTTGATTGCTCAAAGGGAAATCTCATCTCGGAGGGGGCTTCATGCTTAGATGCTTTCAGCACTTATCCCGTCCGCACGTAGCTACCCAGCGATGCTCCTGGCGGAACAACTGGTACACCAGCGGTGCGTCCATCCCGGTCCTCTCGTACTAAGGACAGCTCTCCTCAAATTTCCTGCGCCCACGACGGATAGGGACCGAACTGTCTCACGACGTTCTGAACCCAGCTCGCGTACCGCTTTAATGGGCGAACAGCCCAACCCTTGGGACCTACTCCAGCCCCAGGATGCGATGAGCCGACATCGAGGTGCCAAACCTCCCCGTCGATGTGGACTCTTGGGGGAGATCAGCCTGTTATCCCCAGGGTAGCTTTTATCCGTTGAGCGATGGCCCTTCCATGCGGAACCACCGGATCACTAAGCCCGACTTTCGTCCCTGCTCGACTTGTAGGTCTCGCAGTCAAGCTCCCTTCTGCCTTTGCACTCTGCGAATGATTTCCAACCATTCTGAGGGAACCTTTGGGCGCCTCCGTTACTGTTTAGGAGGCGACCGCCCCAGTCAAACTACCCGCCTGACACGGTCCTCCAGCCGGATCACGGCTGCGAGTTAGAGACTCTATACGCAAAGGGTGGTATCCCAAGGATGTCTCCACCGAAGCTGGCGCTCCGGCTTCACAAACTCCCACCTATCCTGTACATCGCGTACAAAGCCTCAATATCAGGCTGTAGTAAAGCTCCATGGGGTCTTTCCGTCCTGTCGCGGGTAACCTGCATCTTCACAGGTACTATGATTTCACCGGGTCTCTCGTTGAGACAGTGCCCAAATCGTTACGCCTTTCGTGCGGGTCGGAACTTACCCGACAAGGAATTTCGCTACCTTAGGACCGTTATAGTTACGGCCGCCGTTTACTGGGGCTTCGGTTCAGTGCTTCTCTTGCGATGACACATCCCCTTAACCTTCCAGCACCGGGCAGGCGTCAGCCCCTATACTTCATCTTGCGATTTAGCAGAGACCTGTGTTTTTGCTAAACAGTCGTTTGGGCCTATTCACTGCGGCTTATGTTGCCATAAGCGTCCCTTCTCCCGAAGTTACGGGACCATTTTGCCGAGTTCCTTAACGAGAGTTATCCCGCGCGTCTTAGAATTCTCATCTCGCCTACCTGTGTCGGTTTACGGTACTGGCGCCGACCTCCTTACTAGAGGCTTTTCTTGGCAGCGTGAAATCCGGTACTTCGCCCTACGGGCTCCACATCACAGCTCAACCTTGTGTGCCGGGCGGATTTGCCAACCCGACGGCCTCGCTGCTTGTCCGTGCACTTCCAGTCGCACGGTTACCTTATCCTTCTGCGTCCCCCCATCGTTCAAACGGTGGTACGGCGGTACAGGAATATCAACCTGTTGTCCATCGCCTACGCCTTTCGGCCTCGGCTTAGGTCCAGACTAACCCTGAGCGGACGAGCCTTCCTCAGGAAACCTTGGGCTTTCGACGGAGGGGATTCTCACCCCTCTTTTCGCTACTCACACCGGCATTCTCACTTCCAAGCGCTCCACGGCTCCTCACGATACCGCTTCACTGCTGCTTGGAACGCTCCCCTACCATTCCTTACGGAA
>NZ_LYTG01000055.1:0-12500 GCF_001816105.1 Exiguobacterium sp. SH31 | reverse complement strand
TTCAAGTACCAGGCCACGTGTTGACGCATTTCACGAACCGCCGCCACCTCGCCTTTCAAGTCGATCAAACGATCGAGATGTAGCATGCAAATGTCAATTTTCTCGCGTGCCTCCGGCTCGGCCGGAAGTTCACCCGTCTCGAGGTACTGCACCGTCTGATAGAGCATCCATGGATTTCCGAGGGCAGCCCGCCCGATCATGACCGCATCGACACCGTAATGGTCGAGGGCATGCTTCGCTTGTTGCGGCGTCGTAATATCACCGTTCCCGATGATCGGGATGCCCGCAATTTTCTTCGCCTCACCAATAAGCTCCCAGTTGGCTGTTCCTTCATACAATTGGGACCGCGTCCGTCCGTGAATCGCGATCGCCGCCGCGCCACCGGATTCGGCCGCTCTGACGTTATCTAGAAGGTAGATGTGCTGACTGTCCCAGCCGGTGCGCATCTTGACGGTCACCGGTTTGTCCACCGCCTTCGATACGGCGTTCACCATCTCATAAACCTTATCCGGATCGAGGAGCCACTTGGCACCCGCTTCACATTTCGTGACTTTCGGGACCGGGCACCCCATGTTGATGTCAATGATATCGGCGTTCGTGTTTTGATCCACGTATTGCGCCGCTTTCACGAGCGTGTCTTTCGAACCGCCAAAAATTTGCAGGCTGAGCGGCTTTTCGCGCTCATCGACGTACAACATGCGCAGCGTTCTCGCGTTTTCAAATAAAATCCCTTTGTCGCTGACCATCTCCGCACAAACGAGTCCGGCACCGAATTCCTTCGCAATCAAACGAAATGCCGGGTTCGTCACTCCGGCCATCGGGGCGAGGACCGCCCGATTTTTTATATCAACGTTACCAATTTTGAACCCTGACATTGCTTCACTTCCTTCAATAGCGTTAAACAGAACCGACTAATGACGTTAACGACTGTAGACGTACGACGTCGCGCCGCTCCGATTCCGGCAAGGCGTCGCATAATTGTCGTACCGTCTTCCCATTCACCTCGAGCGTCGGAGCAATCTCCGCGAGCGGGGCGAGGACAAAAGCACGTTCATGCATTCGCGGATGCGGAACAGTTAAGTGCTTCGATTGTATATATTCGCCGTTATAGAGCAAGATGTCAAGGTCGATCGTACGCGGCCCGTTCTTAAACAGACGCTCTCTCCCAAGACCGCGCTCAACCTGTTGGAGACGAACGAGCGCATCGTCCGCCCCGAGCGATGTCTCGACTTCGACGACCATGTTATAAAACGATGGTTGATCTGTATAGCCGACCGGTGCCGTCTCGTATACATTCGATTGCTTCGTCACATGAAGACCGGCCGCCTCCATCTCTTGAAGGGCACCGAACAAATAACACTCCCGTTCACCGATATTCGAACCAAGCGCCACATACATCATCCGTTACGCCTCCGCGTCATCTCAATCGCGACTGAATCATAATGACCCGGAATCGGCGGGTCCGGTTTGATGACCTTGACCGTCACACTTTGAATCTTGTCACTGTGGGCGAGCACGGCCGTCGTGATCCGTTCACCGAGTGCTTCGAGTAAGTTGACCGCTTCGCCTGTGACGATGTCTTCTGTCAGTTGATAGAGTCCGGCATAGCTGACGCCGTCCTCCAAATTATCGGACTGGCCGGCAGGGGCCAGGTCTAACTCACACATCAAATCAATATTAAATCGCTGACCGAGCCGGTTCTCTTCTTCAAATACACCGTGGTAACCGTAAAAACGCATCCCGTTCACAAACATCTTATCCAACTTGTCCGCCTCCTAACATCGCATCCATCATCCGTGACGCCCGTTTGTTCTCTAACACATCATGCACCCTTACCCAGGCGCATCCTTTCGCGATTCCGAGACATGTCGTCGCGACCGTCCCTTCGACCCGCTCCTCGGTCGGTAAATCAAGTGTCTGGCCGATGAACGATTTTCGCGATGTCCCGAGCAGAACGGGGAACCCGAGATTCGTGATGACGTCGAGCCGATTCATGAGCTCTAAGTTTTGGTTGTAGTCCTTGGCGAAGCCGATGCCGGGGTCTAACCAAATCTGGTCATCACGAACACCGGCGGCACGGGCGATCGCGATTGATTCTTGTATGTCGCCGACGACTTCTTCGATGAAGTGTCCATAGTTTCGGTTGTCTCGATTATGCATCAAAATGATCGGGACGTTAAACTCTTTGGCCACTTCTGCCATCGATTGATCGTCCCACTTCGACCCCCACACATCATTGATCATGTCAGCGCCTGCTTCAAGTGCCGCTCGCGCAACGATAGGTTTGTACGTATCGATCGAGATCAGGACGTCAAGCTCCTCTTTCAGGCGGCGAATGACTGGGACGACGCGGGCGATCTCTTGATCCGCCGTGACGAACTGTGCGCCCGGCCTTGTCGACTCGCCTCCGACGTCGATCGCATCGGCCCCGTCCTGAACGAGCCGTTTAGCGTGTTCGAGCGCTTGCTCGACTGCGTTATAACGTCCACCGTCTGAAAATGAATCTGGCGTCACGTTTAAAATGCCCATAATTTTTGTCATGCTGTTCCCTCGCTTTCAATCGCTCGTCGTAACTCGGACCAACACGCTTTAAATCGAGCCCCCTGCTTGCCTGGATACGTCCGGTCGGCATAAGCGGTGACCGGTGCGATTTGTTGCACCGAGTTCGTGAGCCAAATTTCGGACGCTTGCTCGAGTTCTTTAAACGTCACATCACGCTCGAGCACGTCAAACGTCTCCATCAGCCAGTGCCGGGTCACGCCGGCAAGCGCCCCGGTCTCAAGCGGCGTCGTCCATAGCCGCCCATCCTGTTCCACCCAAAAGATGTTTGAGACGAGTCCCTCGACGACACGTCCCGCCTCGTCCGCGAACAAACCTTCCGCTTCCCGGTCGACCAAGGCCCGTTTTCCAAGGATGTTGTTCATATAGTGATGCGACTTCAAACGGAACGCCGCTTCCGGTCGACTTCTCGGAAACGGGATTGCCTCGAGCCGTTTCTCGGTCGGTTCGAACGTGTCCGGTAACGGTTTGACGAGCAGCGTCACGTTCGGACGTGAGTAACGCCCGTCGTGCAGACCGAGCGGAGCGACACCGGCGGAGACGTTCAGTCGGATATATAAGTTCGGCGCCTCGTTTTGACGCACGACGTCTTGAATCGCCTGCACGATCTCCTGCTTCGTATAAGGTAGATCGATCCAAAGAGCGTCCATGCTTTTCTCAAGCCTGCACCAATGGAGGTCGAACAAGAACGGGACCCCGTCAAACGTCCGGAACGTCTCGAACAATCCCATCCCGTACAAAAAACCGTGGTCCTGAACCGGCACCGTCACTTCTGAACTGCCGCGCAGTTCGCCGTTATGCCAAAGCCACATGACGATACGCCTCGATAAAATTTTTAATCATGTCTTTCCCATGTTCCGTCAAGATGGCTTCAGGATGAAATTGGACGCCCTCGATCGGCAATTCTTTATGGCGTAGCGCCATGATCTCTCCCGTGCTCGTCTCAGCCGTCACTTCTAAACAGGACGGCAATGAAGCTCGCTCGACGGCAAGCGAATGATAACGCGTCACGATCGTCTGCTGTGGGATGTCTTTAAATAACGTCTTGCCGTCATGTTCGATCGGTGACGTCTTCCCGTGCATGAGGCGGTCCGCATGGACGACTTTCCCGCCGAACGCCTGACCGATCGCTTGGTGACCGAGACACACCCCGAAAATCGGGATCTTCCCAGCAAACGTCCGAATCGCGTCGACGCTGATTCCCGCTTCGTTCGGCGTCCGCGGACCTGGCGAGATGACGAGATAACTCGGACCCATCTGTTTAATTTCTTCGATCGTAACGTCGTCATTACGACGCACGATCAAGTCCTCTCCGAGCTCACCAAAGTATTGAACCAAGTTGTACGTGAATGAGTCGTAGTTATCGATGAGTAAAATCATACCGTCGCCTCCGTCATTTCTTTCGCGGCCCATAGCGCCTTCGCTTTCGACAACGATTCTTCATATTCAGCGACCGGGTCGGAGTCGATGACGATCCCCGCCCCGGCCTGGACGTGGGCCATCCCGCCTTTGACGACCATCGTCCGGATCGTGATGTTAAAGACGAGGTCGTCGTCCCAACTGATCCAGCCGAACGAACCCGTGTAAATCCCACGTCGAACCGGTTCAAGTTCCTCGATGATTTCCATCGTCCGAATTTTCGGGGCACCGGTAATCGTTCCGCCCGGGAACATCGCCCCGAGCGCCTCTGACCCGGACACACCGTCTCGCATCGTGCCCCGCACGTTCGAAACGATGTGCTGGACGTGTGAGTACTTCTCGATGACCATCAATTCGTCGACGTGCACCGTCCCATAAGCGGCCACTTTCCCGAGGTCGTTCCGCTCCAAATCAACGAGCATGACGTGCTCGGCCCGCTCTTTCTCGTTATCGAGCAACGTCCGCGCTAGTTCCATATCTTCTGCCTCGTCCCGTCCGCGCGGCCGTGTCCCGGCGATTGGGCGTGTCGAGATCGACGTCCCATGTTTCTCAATCAACAGTTCTGGCGAAGCCGACACCATCGTCAAAAAATCGTCGACGAAGTACCCCATGTATGGTGAAGGATTCATTTGGCGCAACGTGTCATAGACGTGGCGCGGGTCCGCGAGCAGCGCTTCCGATTGGCGGACGCTCAGATTCACTTGGAACACGTCGCCTTCGACGATGTAGTCTTGAATTTTCTGCACAGCTTCGACGAATTCATCTTGCGATAGAGAACGCGCTCGCTCGAGCGGCGCTTGCGCGACCGGTCCGAACGCGTAATGCGTCTCCGTCTGCCATAGGGCAGCCCAGCGCTCGAGCTTCGCTTCTACTTCTTCATCGGCGGTGACCAGCAAATAGAGGAGCGACGTCGCTTCGTCGAATACCGCCACTTCGTCAAACAGCAAGAAGGAGACGTCGGGCGTCCCTAGATCATCTTCCGCTTGACGCGGCAAGCGTTCAAGTGTCCGGGCGACATCGTAACTGACATAACCGATCATCCCGCCGAAGAATGGCGGTGCCCCTTCTGGTCTTGCGGCAACGTAACGGGCCCGTACTTGCTCAACGATGTCGAGCGGTTGGCCATAAAACGTCTCGGTCTTATCTGAAATGACGAGCGTTCCAGTCCCGTCTTTCACGTGAAGCGCACCGAACGGCTCGATCCCGGCCATCGTGTAACGTCCAGCCCTCCCGCTCTCGAGCCACGCATAGCGCTCGCCAGCTTCCGTCAACGTCATATACGTCTCATACATTCTTTCTATTGTCGTTTGCATCGTTTTGAACGCTGTCGTTCTCACGTCAAATCCCCCCGTTCCACTCATTCATGCCTCTAATTGTACACAAGAAAAGGCAGTTACCGAAAGAAGATGTCTTCTGGTAACTGCCGTTTGTTATGCGCGAACGCTGTCTGATTCTTCGTCGAACTGATAGAGCGGCGTGCTAAGGTAGCGTTCTCCGTTTGACGGGATGATCGCGAGCACGTTTTTGCCTTTTCCAAGGCGCTTCGCCGTATCGACCGCGGCCGCGATGGCTGCACCTGATGAGATGCCACCGAGCACACCGTTCGTCCGAGCCGCGAGACGCGCGTATTCGAACGCCT
The DNA here is from genome assembly GCF_001816105.1 of Exiguobacterium sp. SH31. Taxonomy (NCBI): domain Bacteria; kingdom Bacillati; phylum Bacillota; class Bacilli; order Caryophanales; genus Exiguobacterium; species Exiguobacterium sp. SH31. The sequence continues at coordinate 6,883 of NZ_LYTG01000055.1, read as the reverse complement.
GCTCTGTCGTGATTTGAAGGACACCTTCGTAAATCTCAGTGTCTAAAATCGACGGGATAAAGCCGGCCCCGATGCCTTGAATTTTATGAGGTCCTGGCTTCCCTCCAGATAAGACTGGAGAATCGACCGGTTCGACCGCTAAAATTTGCACGTCTGGATAGTGGGCTTTCAATACTTTGCCCGCTCCTGTGATCGTTCCGCCTGTACCGACACCAGCGATAAAAGCATCGACTTGAAGACCTGACGCGTCGAACGCATCAACGATCTCAGGGCCGGTCGTCATTTCATGGACGTTCGGGTTGGCCGCATTATTGAATTGTTGCGGGAGGAAGTAGCCGTTTTTCTCAGCTTCTTCTGTCGCCCGACGAATCGCTCCGCCCATCCCCTCAGGACCAGGCGTCAAAATCAGCTCGGCACCGTATCCGCGAAGCAGATTGCGTCGTTCCATACTCATCGTTTCCGGCATGACGAGAATTGCCTTATAGCCTTTAGCAGAACTGACCATCGCGAGTCCGATGCCCGTGTTCCCACTCGTCGGCTCGATGATTGTGTCACCCGGCTTTAAGACGCCTTCTTCCTCAGCGGCCTCGATCATCGCTAAGGCAATCCGGTCTTTTACACTCGAACCAGGGTTCATATATTCCAACTTCATGTAAACCGTCGCGTCATCCGGGCCAGTCAGCCCGTTTAACTTCACGATTGGAGTCTTGCCAATTAAGTCTGTCACTGAATCTACGATACGCATTTCATTTCCTCCTTCATAATTCCGACTATTCCGATATTGTAATAATACCCTATCGGATTGAAAATATGCAATTTGGAACGACAGCCTCAGCGTGCTTGCTGTTTCATCACTTCGAGCTGTTCAGCCGAGAAGTGATACTTTTCGCCGCAGAAGTGACAAACTGCTTCAGCGCCGCCATCTTCTTCAATCATTTGACGGATCTCTTCGGTGCCGAGCCCGATGATCGCACTCTCCATCCGATCTCGGCTGCACGTACAGTTGAATTGTACCGGTTTGTGATCGAGCACTTCTAAGCTATCTCCGAGGAGCATATGCAGCATCTCTTCCGGTGTCTTCTCTTCTCCGATGAGGACCGACACTGGCGGGAACGTCTTCAATGCGTCTTCTAACGCTTGAATCGTTTGTTCTGAAGCGTCTGGCATCAACTGGACGATAATCCCGCCGGCAGCTAAAATCGATTCATCTTCCGGAAGCACGAGCACGCCTGCTCCGACGACTGAAGGCACTTGTTCCGACGTCGCGAAGTAGTACGTGAAGTCTTCGCTGATCTCACCTGTTTGAATTTCGGACGAACCGCCAACGAAGTCTTTTAGACCGAGGTCTTTGATGACCGAGACTGTACCGCGGCCGACGACTTCGCCAACTTTCAACTTCGTCAATCCGTGGTCGTTGACGAACGTACCGCCCTCGACACGCGGGTGTGACACGTATCCGCGAACGTCTCCTGCCGTGTCCGCATCGACGATAATTTTCCCGATCGGTCCATCGCCTTCGACTTTAAGGGTGACGCGCGCGGCTCCTTTTTGCATTGAACCGATCATCGTCCCGATCGTCATCGTCCGACCGAGCGCGGCTGAGGCGACCGGTGTCGTCTGATGGCGAAGTTGCGTTTCGAAAATCGTTTTCGTCGTCCGTACGGCGAACGCCCGGACTTCTCCACCGAACCCGAGGGCACGGACGAGATAGTCGTCTTTCATTTGGTCAAGTAACGCTTGTTGTTCTGGTTGAATCATATTGAGTAACTCCTTTAAAGTTTATTTCTGGTTGCGCTCATAGATGAGACGAAGTCCATCGAGCGTCAAGAACGAGTCGACGACGTCAATCGTTTCGGCATGTTCACTGATCAAACGGGCCAGCCCACCTGTCGCGATGACGGTCGCTTCCCCGACTTCACGCTTGACGCGACTGACGATGCCATCGACTTGGGCGACATACCCGTAATACGTGCCCGATTGCATCGCTTGGATCGTATTTTTCCCGACGACGGTCGGCGGGGTCGCGAGCTCGATGCGCGGTAATTTCGCGGCCCGTTGATAGAGCGCCTCGACCGAGATCATAATCCCTGGGGAGATGATCCCGCCGTGATAACGGCGTTTGTCATCGATGTAGCAATACGTCGTCGCCGTACCGAAGTCGACGATGATCAATGGACCGTCGTACTTGGCAATACCTGCGACCGCGTTGACGATGCGGTCCGCCCCGACTTCACGCGGATTGTCGACGTGGATGTCGAGACCTGTTTTCACGCCGGGACCGACGACGATCGGCCGGACGTTGAAGTAGCGCTGTGACATCTGTTCGAGCGGGAAGATGACCGGTGGAACAACCGAAGACAAAATGACGCCGTCGATTTGGTCAAACGAGACGTTCGAGTGGTCAAACAACGACTTGACGAGCATACCGTACTCGTCGGTCGTTTTCGTGCGATCCGTCGAGATACGCCAATGATGGACGAGCGTCTCACCATCGTACATCCCGAGGACAATATTTGTATTCCCAACATCGATCACTAAAATCATGATATGGTTCCTCACTTTGTTGTCAATTACAGTTCGCTCGAATTATAACACGAAAAAAGACGAATGCCTTATTTAGGGCATTCGTCTCTTACACTTACCGTGATTCGTTGTTCGGGCGTTCCGTCGGTGTCGCTTCCGGCTTATCGCCTTCAGGGACAACGTCCGGCTTCGCTTCTTGAACGACTCCAGGCTGATCGATGACTTGCCCGTGCTTAACGGCCGCCTCATCTTTCTTCGCCTCATCGCTTGCATCATCTTTCGATGGTTCAGACGGCTCTTCCGGTTCGTTCGGAAGGAATTCGCGCGTCTTGATCAAGTGACGAATCTGTTTCGAATCGAGCGTCTCGACTTCGAGCAACGTCTTCGCGACGAGCTCGAGATCGTCTTTACGGTCCGTCAAAATCTGTTTCGCCTTCGCGTAACAACGGTTGATGATGTCCCGAATCTCGAGATCGATATCTTGTGCAATCGCATCCGAGTAGTTTTGTTCCGTTTGGAAATCGCGACCTAAGAAGACTTGTCCTCCATGATTTGATCCAAGTTGGAGCGGTCCGAGCTTATCGCTCATCCCGTAATCCATGACCATCTTCCGAGCGATACCAGTCGCGCGTTGGAAGTCATTGCTTGCTCCTGTCGACACTTCACCGAAGATGACGTCTTCCGCCACGCGGCCCCCGAGGAGACCAACGATTTTATCTTCGAGTTCAGGTTTCGTCATGAAGTAACGATCTTCTTTCGGAAGCATGACGACGTATCCGCCAGCGTTTCCACGTGGAACGATTGTCACTTTGTGCACTTCGTCTGCGTTCTCGAGTTCAATCCCGATAATCGTATGACCCGCCTCATGATAGGCGACGATTTGGCGTTCTTTCTCCGAGATGACGCGGCTCTTCTTAGAAGGACCAGCAATGACACGGTCAATCGCTTCCTCGACATCCACGACCGAGACCGCTGAACGGTCAGACCGTGCTGCGACGAGCGCTGCTTCGTTCAACAAGTTTTCAAGATCAGCACCTGAGAATCCAGGCGTCCGCTGAGCGATCGACTTCAAGTCAACTGTCGAATCGAGCGGTTTGTTGCGGGCATGAACTTTGAGTACTGCTTCACGGCCTTTAACATCCGGACGATCGACCGTGATTTGACGGTCGAATCGACCTGGACGAAGAAGGGCCGGGTCAAGAATGTCCGGACGGTTCGTCGCAGCAATCATGATGATTCCTTCGTTGTCACTGAATCCATCCATCTCGACGAGAAGTTGGTTGAGCGTTTGCTCACGCTCATCATGGCCGCCACCAAGACCGGCACCACGTTGACGTCCGACCGCATCGATCTCATCGATGAAGATGATACACGGTGCGTTCTTTTTCGCATTCTCGAACAAGTCGCGGACACGCGACGCCCCGACACCGACGAACATTTCGACGAAGTCAGAACCTGAGATCGAGAAGAACGGTACACCGGCTTCTCCCGCAGCTGCACGAGCGAGTAACGTCTTACCTGTTCCCGGAGGACCGACGAGCAAGACACCTTTTGGAATCCGTGCTCCAAGTTTCGAGAACTTGCGAGGGTCTTTCAAGAATTCGACGACTTCGATAAGTTCTTGTTTCTCCTCATCCGCCCCGGCAACGTCATCAAACGTTACACGACGTTTTTCTTGGTCGTAGAGTTTCGCCTTCGATTTCCCGAAGTTCATCACACGACCGCCACCACCGCCGCCTTGGGCTTGGTTGAGCAAGAAGAAGAACAAGATGAAGATGATGATAAACGGTAAGATCGCGAATACGATGCTAAACCAGCTACCACTCGACTCTGACTCTTCGATTTGAATGTCGGTATTCGCACGAAGTTGCGAGAGCACTTCGGCGTATTCGGCCTCGTTAGCCGGGATATTCGTTTCGTAACGCTGGTCTTCGTCTCCTGTAAGGTCACCTGTAATTGAGATGGCTCCCGGGATTTCCTGTACGGTTGCCGTTTCGATCCGATCATCTTCCACATATTCCAAGAACTTCGAATAAGAGAGCGTTTCGCTCTGGCTACTCGGGTTCTGTAAATATTGAAGGAACAAGATCAAGGCCAGGAAAATCACACCGAACACTAAGGTGTTTTTCACTGCACGATTCATTCTCTGCCTCCTATTCCGAGAAACGATGTTCTCGCCCATTCAGTATATGTGTATACTTTGGGGTATTTCTTTTATCTTAACACGTCACATTTTCAAAAGAAAAACGTTAGCCCCCGTAAACACTCGGCTTGAGCACACCGACGTAAGGAAGGTTACGATATTTCTCTTCGTAATCGAGACCGTAGCCGACGACAAACTCGTGCGGAATCACGAAACCGCTGTAGTCTGCCGATAGACCGTTCTTGCGACCCGTCGGTTTATCGAGCAACGTAACGATCTTCACCGACTTGGCTTTCCGATATTTGAGGAGATCGACGAGATAGCCGAGCGTGAGCCCGCTATCAATGATATCTTCTACAATCAAGATGTCTCGTCCTTCTACAGACGTGTTTAAATCTTTCTCGATTTTCACTTCACCTGTCGATGACGTTCCACCGTGATACGTCGATACGTCCATGAAGTCCATCTCTAAATGGATGTCCATTTCTTTGACAAGGTCTGACATGAACGGCATCGCGCCTTTCAATACGCAAACGAGAAGCGGAAACTCTTCTTTATATTCTTCGCTGAGCGTTGTCGCGAGTTCTTTCACCTTTACTTGAATCTCTTCACTTGAAATAAGCACCTTTTCCATATCGTTCATTAATGACATCTTGAAATCCTCCTCTTTCTAATCCGACACAATCATCATTTTACCATTAATCGTGGGCAAATCGCATCTGACTTATCCGGAAAATCCGAAACTCTTACTCCTACTATAGCGACAATCCTCCCTGTCGCGTCAACTACTAAGGGGACAAACGGACGATTTTCACGCCGGATTTTCGCATCGACCAAGATTCGGGCGACTTTTTTCGTCCCAATCGAGAGTTTCATCACATCCCCTGGCCGGACGGAGCGGACGGTCAACGGGAATGTGAGCGCCTCGAGGGGGATCCCGTCCTTGCCTGTGATGACTTCAAGTGAGAGCTCGCGGTCGCCAAAAGACGTCTGGACCGGGAGGCTCGAGATCACTCGGTCACCCGGTGCTTCAGTCAGCACTATATCGGTATGGGGGACGAGGCTGATCACCCCATCATACTTTTGCAGGCGCGCGCCGCCTTCGAGATCGTATCGTCCTGTTCCTTTTGGACTACCGAGGAGACGACGGATAGCTTCGCCCATCTCGACACCATATCTAGCCGATAAGAGTCGGCCGAGTACGTATCGTTCAGGTTCGTTCAAACCGGCCACGTCTTCAAGTTTCACATGAAACGTTTTCATATTACAACGGACGTGGCGCACCATCCACTTCCCGACGCCGTCGTAGCGTTTATGCCAGAGTTCACGCTGCCGACGGGCCGCGCTACCGACGTCTTGAACCACGTTCGGCCAAACATCGAGCAGTCGCGGGACGATGTGGTGCCTGATTTTGTTGCGCAAATAATCCGTCTGCTCATTCGACGCGTCTTCTCGCCAAACGAGTCCGTTCGCTGACGCGTACGCCAAGAGCTGTCGTTTTGTTTCCGTCAGCAACGGACGAACGATTGTCCCTCCGGCGAACGGACGACGTTCCGGGATCCCCGTCACTTCGACGACGTTTCGATGAAGCTGGATGAGTACCGTTTCGAGCTCGTCATCGGCGTGATGAGCCGTCATCAGTTCGATATACCCGTCTTCACGCATGACCGTTTCAAAAAATGCATACCGTGCCGCCCGGTAAACGGCTTGCGATCCCCCGTCCGGAAACGCAAGACGCTTCCCGTGAAACGGCACACCGTACGCTTTCGCCAACTGTCTCACGAACTCGAACTCTTCATCGGACTCAGGCCTAAGTCCATGATGGACGTGGGCGACCCCGACGTCAGCACCGCTTCTCACGACGCGGTCTAACAAGACGATCGAATCCATCCCACCCGATACGGCCACCAGCACTTTCGTCATCGTCGCTCCTCCTTGATATAACAAAAGAAGCCATCTCAAGTTGAGATGGCTTCTTTTCGCTTAGGTAAGTGACCCGTACGGGATTCGAACCCGTGTTACCGCCGTGAAAGGGCGGTGTCTTAACCGCTTGACCAACGGGCCTAAATAAAATGGTAGCGGCGGAGGGAGTCGAACCCACGACCTCACGGGTATGAACCGTACGCTCTAGCCAGCTGAGCTACACCGCCATGTTATTGTGTTGTGTCCTAAGCACATTTTCTATAATAACCAGTAGCCACGTCCGTGTCAATTCTT
>NZ_LYTG01000054.1:0-2555 GCF_001816105.1 Exiguobacterium sp. SH31 | reverse complement strand
AAAACTTTTTTCACAAAAAAACGTGTATAGTGCCATCTCATACACTATACACGATTTTCGGTTGATTGTGCATCACGCTTCCGACGGAGCCGGTCGATATTTTTTCTTCCAAGCGATGCGAAAATATCCCCAGAGCAAGAAGAAGCAACCGACCGACACGAGCGCCAAGTATAGAATCGCCCCTTGTAAATAACTGAGCCCGTCCGCCGACAAAATCTCTTTATAGCCGGCCACCGTATACGTCATTGGAAGTAACGCGTTGAACGGCTGCAAGGCACGTGGAATCAATTCAAGCGGGAACGTCCCGGCCGACGTCGTCAATTGAAGAATCAATAAGACGATGGCAACGAACCGCCCCGGGTTTCCGAGCGTCGTGACTAGCAACTGAACAATCAATAAGAATGTAATACTGACGAGCCAGCTGAAACCGAAGAAACGAAGCGGTGACTCGACCTCGAGTCCGAGCAACGTCATCATCGCCACGTTTAAGACGAACGCCTGAACGAAACCGATGACGATTAATACGCCCGATTTCGATAATAACCAAGATAAACTCCGCTTCGGTTTGCCAGCCGGATCATAGAGCGGATAGACGATTGACAACAAGAGTGCCCCGACGAAGAGACCGAGCGACATGAAGTATGGTGCAAATCCTGTCCCGTAGTTCGGTACGTGATGAATCGAGTCGTTCACGATTTGAATCGGTCCCGCCATCATTTCAACGTTCTCATCGCTAATGTCGACGTCAGCCGCTTCCGCACCCGAGAGTAAGGCGTCACGAAGTTTTCCGTTCCCGGACTCTAGTTCAGTCAGACCTTCCGCCAGGTCCGAACTTCCAGAACCGAGTGTTTGGCCCCCTTCAGCCAGACGCGATGCCCCTTCAGCGAGGGTACCCGTTCCTTGACCCGCCGTTTTGACCCCGTTGGCGAGTTTCGTACTTCCTTCAGACAAGGCGAGCGTGGCGTCAGCCAATTGATCACTCCCCGACGCCAGTTCCGTCGTCCCGTCATGAAGCGTCGCCACCCCTTCGTTCAATTGAACACTTGCCGATGCAAGTTCACCTGAACGATCCATCGCGGTTTTGGCACCTTGCTCGATTTGGCTTGACCCCTCGCTCAGCGCCGCGGCCCCGTTGACGAGCTGAGTCTGTCCGTCATTCAACGCAACCAATCCGGCTGCGAGCTCAGTGGCACCGGCTTCTGCTTGTCCCAACCCGTCTCCGAGTGCCGTTTGGCCTTCCGTGACACGAGACGCGCCCTCTGAAAGCGATGCGAAACCTGCTTCCGTTGCCTGCATACCTGTAGACAACTCAGCGACGATTGCTTGCAACATGTCTGGCGTTGCGGGCGTGCCTGATTCGGCGAGCGCAGACAACTTGGCGATCAGTTGCTCTTGCTGGCCTAACAACTCCGTTTTCATTTGGTCAATGCCAGCGGTGACACCTACCGTTCCCGCTACAAGTGCTTCGTTTCCGGCACTAGCCGCACTAAGCGCTTCTGCGAGTGTGCTCGAGCCGTTGACGAGTTGGCCGCTTCCAGCCTGTGCGTCCTCGAGTCCGGCCGCTAGTTCTTGAATCCCAGCGTCAAGCTGTTGCGTCCCGCTATGCAACTCGCCTAACTTCGAAGAGAACGCGCTCGTTCCGTCGACGAGCTGAGTCGTACCGTCTTTTAGCACGGCGGCCCCAGCGTCGACACGATGGACACCGTCTGACAGCGTGGAACTCCCGGTTTGGATACGCTGGCTCCCGTCGACGAGATCAGCCGTCCCAGACTCAAGCGCACCGAGTCCGTCATCGAGCTTGGCTGCGCCGTCCGCTAGTTCCTGCTGTTTTGAAGCGAGCAGTCGCGAGCCGTCCGCTAGCTTAACGGCACCTTCTTTAGCGGTCGTTGATCCGTCAGCAAGCTCCGTCGCACCGGTTGCGGCTTCATCTAATCCGTCAGCGACGGTTTTCAATCCGTCCCGCATGGCGTTGACATACTGTTTCGTCACTTCAGTCGACAGTTCGCCTTTCACTTGTTCCATCGCCGAACCTCCGATTTGAGCGGCGAGGAAGTTATACGACTCGTTCGCGATGTATCGAAGTTCCAATTGCTCCGGATCAGCAGACAGTGCGCTCGTCGCTTTCTCTGAAAAGTCATCCGGGATTTCGATTGCCATGTAAAAGGCGTGATCTTGTAACCCGGCGTCGGCTTCCGCTTTCGACACTTCGACGAATCGGAACGCTTCCGAGGTCGTCAACTTATCGACGAGTTCGTCACCGACAGCGAGTTCCTCCCCTTCAAACGTGGCCCCTGCGTCTTCATTGACGATCGCGACGGGCAAATCTTTCATTTGGCCGTAAGGGTCCCAAAATGCCCATAAGAACATGCCCGCATACATGAGCGGCACGAGCGCGACCGCTAGAATCGGAATCCATACCCGCGGATTTTTACCGATGCTCTGCCATTCTGCTTTCCACAACTTCCATCCATTCATTTGTTTCTCCACCTTTACTTATAAAACATAACTATTTTTCATGTTCCCTATTGTGCTCGCTCCGTCGAAAAATTGCAACC
>NZ_LYTG01000053.1:0-31498 GCF_001816105.1 Exiguobacterium sp. SH31 | reverse complement strand
CAAAAAAAGCGCCGACAATTGTCGCGCCATGAAAAAAAGCCACGGACCTTTGTCCGTGGCGTTATCGTTACGAGTAGAAGCTGATGGTTTACGAAGGGTTACCCGCGCTTGGCTCCACGTCCACCGCGTTTTGAATCAGTTTGACGCTTCAACGTTGTAAGGCGTTCGTCGCTATCTTTCAAGAACTTGGTCATCAACGTATCAAACGTTTCTGGCTCACGACGTACTTCACGACGTGCGCCGCCACCGCCACGGGGACCGCCGCCACCGCGTGGGCCACCGCCGCCGCGTGGACCTTGACCAGGACCACCTGGACGTGGACCGCCCGGACGTGGGCCACCTTGACCAGGGCCTCCTGAACTAGGGCCTCGTGAGAAGCGTTCGCCGGCTGGACGTTCTGGGCGTTCGCTAACAGGACGATCGACAGTTTTTTTGATAGACAACCCGATTTTGCCATCACTTTCGATGTTCAAGATTTTGACTGTGACTTCTTGACCGACCGTTAGGACTTCATTGATGTCTTTGACATAAGAATCTGCCACTTCACTGATGTGCACCAAACCCGTTTTTCCATTAGGGAGCTCTACGAACGCTCCGAAATGCGTAATCCCTGTAACCTTACCTTGTACCTTGCTTCCTACTTCAATTGACATAAAATAATGTACTCCTTTTTTTGAATGATTCCCTACAATTATACGAGTCGATTCGTCAACGGTCAACGAACCTACTTATTCCTCTGGTGAGAAGTAAAAAATAATCTCGCCATCTTTCGAGAACAACAGCTCGTTGCGTGCAAGATTGGCGATGTATTCTTCGTCTTGTAAACGTTCAACCTGCTCTTTTAGCTCCGCTTGTTCTTCCTTCGTTTCACGAAGCTCGACACGAGCCTCGTCTTGCTTTAGCTCTTGATCCGCTACATATCCGATCTTTGAGAAATAGCTCTGGCCGATGAAGACAATCAACAACAAAAAGACAAGTGAGGCCACGGCTAGGCGGCGTCGAAGATGGATACGTCGCCGGCTCTGTTCTTTTTCCAGCTGTTCTCTCCGTTCGTCGAGAGCCCGAATCCGCTGTTTGCGTTCCATCGGGTTACGTCCATTCATCGAATCACCTTCCTCTTGACCTATTATGTTCAGTATACCTTTTTTTTATGCTTCCGTACCACTGTTCACCTTTTCTTCTTTGATCAACCGGTACATTTCCTTCGCATCCTCTTTCCGGGCATGCTCGGCAATTGAATCGATAATGACCGTCACCAGCTTATTCCCGAATCGGATTTGGAGCTCATCACCGGCCTTGACGTCCGTACTGGCCTTGGCGACTTGGCCATTCAAGCGGATACGGCCTTGATCGGCCACTTCCTTCGCTAACGTCCGTCGTTTGATCAAGCGCGACACTTTCAAAAATTTATCTAGTCTCATAATCCCTTCTCCTTCGCTTCATCCCAAAGCCGATCCATCTGTTCGAGCGTCATGTCGCTGAGCGATCCGTTCGCTTCGATATATTCAAATCGTCTCTTGAATTTTTGATTGGTCCGTTCAAGTGCTTGTTCCGCGTTCAACCCGAAATAACGGGCTACGTTGACGACTGAGAACAGTACGTCCCCTAGTTCATGTTCGTCTTCGGGACGGTCTCGCCACTCTTGTAACTCTTCTTCGAGCTTCTCGAACGCTCCGGTTACGTCATCCCACTCGAACCCGACTTGAGCCGCTTTCTTTTGGAGTTGCTCGGCACGCATTAACCCCGGTTGGGTCACGAGCACACCATCGAGCTGCGAATGTTTATTTTCCCCTTTTTCGTCTTGCTTAATCGCATTCCAGTTCGAAACCACGTCGTCGGCGTCTGCGACCGTCACGTCACCGAAGACGTGCGGATGGCGACGGACCATTTTCGTACTGATCGCGCCGATCACGTCACGAATGTCAAAGTACCCTTCGTCGGCCCCGATTTGCGCATGAAGCATGACTTGGAGCAATACGTCTCCGAGTTCTTCGATCATCGCATCATCGTCCTCTTCGTCGATCGCCTCGATCAACTCATACGCCTCTTCGAGTAAATATTTCCGCAGTGATGCGTGCGTCTGTTTTCGGTCCCATGGGCAGCCGTTCGGACCGCGGAGTGTCGCGATGATATCTGTCAACGTCGCAAACTCCCGCGCGAGGTGCGTCTCGTCAGTGAGTGGCGGGACATAGAGCGTCGTCAAATTGTCGACTTCAGCGACCCGGTCCATCTCGTAGAGCGGAACTTCGGAAATTCGCTCTCGTTTCGTTCCGGCCGCCGTGACGAGCTTGACAAGATGTTCGTCCGGATAACGTTCCATCAATTGTACTTTCACATCCCCGGCCACAAACCCGTCGTACACTTGACCGATTAACACGTGCTGCGTGACTTGGAGCCGTTCAACGTCGAGTGCGGTCGCATCGAGCAGTTGAAACCCATTGATTGGATCAATCTGGAGCGCCTGAAACATGGCGTCCAAAAAGCTCTGTCCGCCGAGGAACGTCACGTCCGCCCCTTGTTCGACGAGCAGTTCGACCGTCCGCTCGGCGACGAACGGATGGCCCGGGACCGCATATGTGATCGCCAGTTCGTCGCTCTTGTCGAGCAACGTCTCAACGATTTGTTTATAGACGGCCTCAAACGTATCGTTTGATTCGTAAATGTGGTCGAACGATTCAAAATGAACTCCTTCCGCCTCGAGCTCTTTGACGACCGGATGTTCTTTCGTGCGCAACCAGACGAGCGGTTGCTGTTTCAAATGACGATATACCCCGAGCGGAAGTTGCTCGAGTTCGCCGGAGCCGAGTCCGACGACGGTAATTCCATAACTCATATTAGGTCTCCTTTTTATCAATCAAATTGATGAGTCGATTTCCAAACGGGATCATCTCCCATTCTTCGATCGTCAGCACCTGTTCCCTGACCGCTCGCCAGACGTACAATACGCCGCCGCACACGACCATCAAACCGAGCCAACCGAGTGCGTTGACGCGGTTATATAGTGACTCAGACGCTAACGCGTTCAAACCGAGCAAGACGATCCCCATAGGTAGGACGGTCTTTAAGAGCAGTCCGTAATGGTGCAACCGAAACGTACCGAGTGGAATGTTCTGGTCGAGCCGATTAAAATTAAAGGCCGCCATCGCTAAAAATGCGAGCGATGTACCGACTGCCGCCCCGTCAATCCCATAACGCGGAACGAGCAGCAAATTGATCGCAAACTTTACAATCATGGCAAACAGCATACCAAAGGCGGCTGTCCGCTCTTTGTCGATCGCTTGAAGGCACGTCATACTCGCCACCGCGAGCGAGGCCGCAAACGTACTCGTCGACAACAATACAAGCGCTCTTGTACCGTCAGCGTTTTCAAACAACGCGACGTTCAAAGGCCACATGACGCCCATCAGCCCGATCGTTGCAGCCGCAGCGACCATGGTCGTCACTCGAATCATCGAACTGAGGCCCGTTGCCGTCGCCGTGAGTCGCCCGGCCCGGTAATGGCGGACTAAGTTCGGCACGTTCGCCATCCCGAGTGCCGTCGTGAAGAGAATCGCAAACTGCACGAGCGGATAGCCACGGTCGAACACGCCTTTACTCACTTTGGCCGAATAATCGCCGCCCATCAAATTGACGATCGTGAATGAATCGACGAGTTGCATCCAAAGAATACCGAGCGACGCAAATCCGACCGCAAGCCCGCTCGTCAAGAGAACACGCAGTACGGCGCGCAGTGTTGTGCCACGGACCGCGACGATTCGGAACCCTTTCGCCCAAATCGACAAGACGACGACAGCAACACTCCCGCCGACTAACGTCGCCGCATAGGCATAGCGACTGAGTTCATATGCGTCACGCCCGAAGTGGACACCGACGAGCAGTGAGACGAGCAACACCGCGACCCGAATCAAGTTTTCAAGTACCTGCGACAGCGCGCTCGGTCGCAAGTCATCGATTGACTGAAACGACCCGCGTAGCACCGCAAGCGCAGGCATCAACAAGTAGCTGAGACTGATGACCTGGAGCGTCGTCGCCAGTTCGGGGTCACCGAGCAAGCGCGCGATAAAAGGTGCAAGCGCGAACATCGCGACCACGAGGCCGACAGCGAGGCCGAGGAGCGCATAAAAACTGCCCCATAGGACTTCTAACTTCTGTCTTGGACCTTGTGCCCCGACCCCGATTTTGGCAATCACGACCGGCATCGCGTAAATTCCGAGCGAGGCGACGATCGCCGCAAACGGATATACCGTCTGGTAAGCGTATAACCCAAAATCACCGGCAATGTTCTGATACGGGACCCGATAGGCAAAACTAATAAATTTTGAAATGTATCCTGCGAGCGCAAATAAGACAACGCCTGTCGCGAACTTACTTGGCGTCCGCATGGACCACCAACCGCTTCACGAGTTCCTCAAGAACCGTGTCGGCATCGTTCAACAGCTCGACAACCGGCATACGTCCGCTGAGTGACAGTTTGAGCGCCCCGTTGTCTTGCCCGACTCCGAGTTTTCGTCCGAGCGGCATCGTCCATTCCATGAACGACGGTACATCGAGTGCCGTCGTCGATTCCATCGATAACACGATGTCGATCCGCTCTGGTGACTGTTTGATCCGTGTCACTTTCGCCAGCTCTCCGTAAATGCGCAGACGCGTCAGTTGGATGAGCAACGCGACTGGTTCCGGGAATTCTCCGAACCGTTCGATCAGCTCGTCTTGAAGCGCGAACAATGCTTCTGGTGTATCGACATATTTGAAACGCTTATACATCTCGATCTTCAGTTCACTGTCCGACAAGTAATTGTCCGGAATGTAGGCATCCGCTTGGAACGTGACTTCCGGTTTGAAGACGACTTGTTTCGCTTGACCGCGCATGCGGTCTTTCCGCTCTTCGATCGCTTCTGACAGCATCTGTGAATACAGATCGAACCCGACCGAGTCGATGAATCCGGATTGTTGGGCACCGAGCAGGTTGCCGGCCCCGCGAATCGATAAGTCACGCATCGCGATCTTAAACCCGCTGCCGAGCTCGGTGAACTCTTTGATCGCTTGGAGGCGGCTCTCCGCAACTTCGGTCAATCGCTTGTCTTTCCGATACGTGAAGTACGCATACGCGATCCGGTTCGATCGGCCGACACGTCCTCGAAGCTGATACAGCTGCGACAGCCCCATCTTATCGGCGTCGTGCACGATGAGCGTGTTCACGTTCGGGATGTCGATGCCGGTCTCGATAATCGTCGTCGAGACGAGGACGTCGGCTTCTCCTTCAAGAAAACTGATGAGCTGACTTTCAAGCTCGGTCTCGGTCATCCGGCCGTGCGCCGTCGCAATACGGGCATCCGGCAACAGCGCCCGAATCTCTTCGGCTTTCCGCTCGATCCCTTCGACTCGGTTATATAAGAAGAACGCTTGGCCGCCACGGGCGAGCTCGCGCTCGAGCGCTTCTCGCAACACGATGCCGTCGTATTCCATGACGTACGTCTGAACCGGATAACGGTTCTCCGGCGGTGTCTCGAGGACAGATAAATCACGGATTCCGATCATCGACATATGAAGCGTCCGCGGAATCGGTGTCGCCGTAAGCGTCAAAACGTCGATGTTCGTCTTCAGCTGTTTCAGGCGCTCTTTATGCTTGACCCCGAACCGCTGTTCTTCATCGATGATGACGAGGCCGAGATCGGCGAACGTCACATCTTTCGACAGCACGCGGTGCGTCCCGACGACGACGTCGATCGTTCCCTCTTTCAGTCCTTTTTTCGTCGCCGCCAGCTCACTCTTCGAGCGGAAACGGCTCATGACCGAGACGTTGATCGGGAATTCACTGAACCGTTCGAGCATCGTCTCATAATGTTGCTGCGCGAGCACCGTTGTCGGCACGAGGAACGCGACTTGTTTGCCGGCGAGCACCGACTTGAACGCCGCCCGGATCGCGACTTCGGTCTTGCCATATCCGACGTCGCCGCAAAGCAGGCGATCCATCGGGCGTGACCGTTCCATATCCGCCTTGATCTCGGCAATCGATCGAACTTGGTCTTCCGTCTCGGCGTACGGGAAGGTCGATTCGAACTGGCTCATCTCGTCATCGTCCGCCGGGAAGGCGAAGCCGACCGATGCCTCTCGGGCTGCATAAAGTTTGATCAACTCGTCGGCAATGTCTTCGACCGACTTGGCGACTTTTGATTTGACCTTCTTCCATTCCGTCCCACCGAGTTTATAAATCTTCGGCTCTTTCCCTTCGGCCCCGACGTACTTTTGGACGAGGTCGATTTGATCGACCGGCACGTAAAGCGCGTCATCCCCGGCGTACACGAGATGGAGGTAGTCTTGATGGATTCCGCCGACTTCAATCGTTTTGATCCCTAAGTATTTTCCGATCCCGTGATGGATATGAACGACATGATCATTCGGCTTCAGCTCTTGATAACTCTTGATCCGTTCGGCGTTCGTCAAATTCTTCGTCTGCCGTTTCCGTTTCGTGACCCGCTTGAACAGCTCCGTTTCCGAGACGACGACGAGGCGGCTCGTCGATAACTCGAATCCGCCTTCGACCTGTCCGATCATGACGTGGACATGGCGTGGCAACAGCTCCCCGTCAACGTTCGTGAACGTGGACGGGATCCCGTAGTCTTCCAGGAGCGCCACGACTTTGTCTGCCCGCATTTGATCCCCGGCGAGGAAAACGATCCGGTGATCACTTTGTTGCCACCGCTCGACCTCTTGCTTTAACAAGTGCATCTGTCCGTGGAAGGCAGGGAGCGGGCGGCAACTGAGATGGACCGTATTCGTCTCCGGGATCCCCGAACGCCGTGATGGTAGCAGCGAGAACGCGACTTGTTTCAAGTTTCGGAACACTTTGTGCATCGGCACGGCGAGGGTATAGTTGCTGACCGACTCCCCGCGTTCGATCAGTGACGAGAACCATTCGGCCTCTTCACGGTCTTGCACGTCCGCCGCGTCCTCGATACGTGCGACTTCGTCCAACATGAGGACCGAATCAGCACCCACATAGTCAAGTAGCGTCGACGTATAAAGTAGCGGCGTATACTTCCCGAGCTTCTCCGGTACATCACCGCGCCCGAACTGTTCGATGTCGCGGGCGATACCTGATTCAAGCGCTTGTCGAATCGTCTCGGTTTCAATCAGCTCGAGCGTCCGGTCGTATTGCCGTTCGAGCGCTTGTCCGGCTTTCTTCAACTGTTCGACCGATGCGACGAACTCGGTCGCCGGCGTGATGACCGCTTCCGAAACGACACCTAACGACCGTTGCGTCTCCGCATCGAACGTGAAGACGGAATCGACTTCCGTGTCGAACAAATCAATTCGATACGGTCTCGCTTCCGTGAGCGGATAGACGTCAAGAATGCTGCCGCGAACCGAAAACTCACCCGGTGCCGTCACCGTGGCAGTCCGCTCGTAACCAAGTTCAATCAGTGTTGAGGCAAACGGCTTTAAATCAAGCTCTTGCCCGGGTTTGATCGTCCGGTGACTCGCCAGCCAATCGGTCGGACTCGGCACGAAACGACGCAAGCCGCCGAGCGGTACGACAAGGACGCCTCCCTCTTCGGTCAGGAGACGTGTTCTGGCTTCGATTCGCGCGGCGAGGAGCTCGGGACTAGATGTGAGCGACAGTTCCCCGGCGAGCGTCTCGTCAATCGGATAGAGCAACGTCTTGCTCGGTCCGACAAGCGGCTCAAGCTGGTCGAACATCTTTTGGGCTTGGTACATGTTATGGGTGACGACAACGAGACGGCGTGTCGACTGTTTCGCCAATCCGGCCAAAACGAGCGCTTTGGCACTTGTCGTCAATCCCGTGACGAGTTGACGGTCGACTTTAGGCAACCGGTCTCGAATCACGTTCGTCTCCGGCAGTGTCACCATAAATCTCTCTAAAGCGTTCATTTGTTTTCCTCCACCTTATACGACAAAAAAGGGTGCTGTGACCCTTTAGTTATATCGATTCATGAGCGCGACCCAGTCCGTGTCCACAAAATCTGTTGCGGCGGCCACGGCTTGGTCGAGCGTATCGTTCAATTCGGACATATCTTCTTTTCGATAACTCATCAGTACCCAATCAACGACTTTGATCGGGTGCGGGGGACGTCCAACGCCAAGCTTAAGCCGCTTAAAATCCATCGTCCCTAGATGCTGAATCAATGACTTGATGCCATTATGTCCACCGGCACTCCCTTTCGGACGCAGGCGGAGTTTGCCTGGGACCATGTCTAAATCATCATAGATGACGAGTAAATCGTCGATATCGATTTTATAGTAATCGAGAATCGGACGGACCGCTTCACCTGATAGATTCATGTACGTGAGCGGCTTGACGAGAACGACCCGCTCTCCATTGATTCTTCCCGTTCCAATGACTGCTTTAAACTTGGCTTCGTCAAGCGTGATCCCGTGCTTGTCCGCTAACCGATCAATTGCTAAAAACCCGATATTATGACGGGTCATTCCATATTTCTTGCCCGGATTCCCGAGACCGACGATACATTTCATCATGTTCCTCCTGAACAAAAAAGCCCAAAGGCGAACGCCTTCGGGCCTCGTTTTTTTTAATCGAACAGCGTGCTCACCGATTTGTGCTCGTGGACACGCATGATCGCTTCCCCAAGCAAACGGGCAACCGACATCTGCTTGATTTTGCTCGAGTACTCGCGACCAGTCAAATCGATCGTGTTGAGGACGACGAGTTCTTTGATTGACGAGTTGTCGATTCGCTCCATTGCCGGGCCAGACAGAACCGGGTGAGTACATGAAGCGTATACTTCTTTTGCTCCCGCTTGGACGATTGCGTCTGCTGCGAGTGTGATCGTACCGGCCGTATCGATGATATCATCGATCAAGATGGCTGTTTTGCCTTCAACGCTGCCAACGATGTTCATGACTTCGGCCACGTTCGCTTCCGGGCGTCGTTTGTCGATGATGGCGATTGGTGCTTTCAAACGTTCTGCGAGCTTCCGCGCGCGCGTGACACCGCCGTGATCTGGTGAGACGACGACGATATCTTTTGCTTTGAACTCATCTGTCTCGAAATACGTCGAGATGAGCGGGACACCTAACAATTGGTCTACTGGAATATTGAAGAAACCTTGGATTTGAGCGGCGTGCAAGTCCATTGTGATGACGCGTGTCGCTCCGGCTACCGTAAGCAGATCGGCAACGAGTTTCGCTGTGATCGGCTCACGCGACCGTGCTTTACGGTCTTGGCGTGCGTAACCATAGTATGGGATGACGACGTTGATCGTGCGAACCGAGGCCCGTTTCAGCGCATCGATCATCACGAGCAATTCCATGAGCGTTTCATTCACTGGTGAGCTCGTCGATTGGATGATGTACACATCGTCGCCTCGGACGCTCTCCTCGATATTGATGTAAAGTTCTCCGTCGCTAAACCGCTTCACTTGGCAGTCGCTGAGTGGGACACCGATTTCTTTGGCAATTTCTTCAGCTAACGGGCGGTTCGAGTTTAAGCTAAATAGGCGAATTTCACGTTCATATACAGTAGACATGTTTAGGATTCTCCTCCATCGTTTTCCATAGTAATAGGCAGCAACTTAGCGTTTCGTGTAACCTTCTTTGTTCGTTTGACGCTCGCGCGCAATAGCGAGAGCTTCTTCAGGGACATCGTTTGTAATCGTTGAACCGGCAGCGACGATCGCACCTTTCCCGACTGTTACCGGGGCAATCAAGTTGACGTTACATCCGACAAACGCGTCTGCTTCAACGACCGTCTCAAACTTATTCTTACCATCATAGTTGACCGTGATCGATCCACATCCGAGATTGACACGTTCACCGATCGAGGCATCTCCGATATAGCTGAGATGCGATGCTTTCGCACCGTCCCCGAACGTTGATTTTTTGATTTCCACGAAATTGCCGACGCGCGTATTGGCGCCAAGGACTGCTTGTTGACGAAGATGGGCGAACGGCCCAACTTGCGCATGATTTCCGACACGGCTATCACTGAGTACCGATTGACGAACGGTCGCACCGTCTTCAATCACACTGTTGCGGATATCCGAGTTCGGTCCGATCACGCACTCTGAACCGATGACCGTCTTGCCAAGAATGACTGTACCTGGGTAGATGATCGTATCTGATCCGATGACGGCGTCCGGCGAAATGTATGTCGAGGCAGGGTCCATGAAGGTCACACCTTCACGCATAAGGCGTTCATTCGTCCGTTTGCGCATGATCGTTTCAGCCTGCGCGAGAGCGACGCGATCATTGACACCGATCGTCTCACCGAACGTCGGCGCGGTATGGGCCGCGACAACTTCGCCTGCTTCTTTCGCAATCGCGATGACGTCTGGCAAGTAATACTCACCTTGGACGTTATCGTTACCGACTTGTTTGAGGGCATCAAACAATAATTCGTTGTCAAACACGTAAGTTCCCGTATTGATTTCAAGAATCGCTTGCTCTGCGGCAGAGGCGTCTTTATGTTCGACGACTTTCGTCACGTTACCGTCTTCTCCACGGATGACGCGACCATAACCGGTCGCATCGTCAGCGATCGCCGTCAGTACCGTTACTTTCGCTTGCTGCGCCTCATGATGGGCAAGGAGCGCCTCCAACGTTTCCGCTGTGAGAAGTGGTGTGTCACCACAGACGACAAGCGTCGCACCTGATTTACCAGCGAGCTCAGCTTCTGCCATTTGAACCGCATGGCCCGTTCCAAGTTGCTGTTCTTGGACCGCGTACTCGACGCGTGAGCCTAGCGTCTCTTGTACCGCTTCAGCCCCGTGACCGACGATGACGATTTGACGACTGACCCCGATTTTGTCGAGTTGGTCGACGACATGTTCGACCATCGGTTTTCCAAGGACCGGATGAAGCACTTTATAGAGCTTAGACTTCATACGCGTCCCTTTACCTGCTGCCAAAATGACTGCAAAACGATCCATTCTTGATTCGCCCCTATCTTAATCGACTGTTTTTATTCAAACGTTCGGTTTTTCTATATTTAAATCCTGAATACACCGTTTCTACTATATCGAAACCGTGACGCGGTTTCAACCGTTGTAACCATTCGTAACCAATCAAACGCAAAAAGGCAGCGGAAGGGTCCCCATCCGCTGTCGAGTCATTATTCGTTTATACCGTTGTATGATTCCTGTGCTTCGTAAGTGGAAACATCGACCGTGCCGTAGGCTTCGAGCACAGCCGCCTCGACTTTTTGGCGCATATCTCCATTGATCGGGTGAGCGATGTCTCGGAAGATGCCTTCCGGCGTTCGTTTACTCGGCATCGCGACGAAGAGACCAGCGCTTCCTTCGATGATTCGAAGGTCATGCACGACAAACTCTTGGTCGAGCGTGATTGAAGCGAGTGCCTTCATCCTACCTTCCGTCGTCACTTTGCGAATTTTTACGTCTGTGATCTGCATGTTTCGCATCCCCTTTTCTTCGTTGTCTATCCCATGGTGTACCTTCACTAAAAGGTTGAGGTGATTCAAGCGAATCGTTTTTGACTTCTATGACTGATATACCCTCTCATCATAAAACGAAATCAAATTTTTGCCAATCACTTTAAGAACTGTTCGACGTTACCGCGTGAAATTGTGACGAGTCCTTCATCTGCATCAACGTTCGTCAACTTCATCAAGCTGACGTACTCACTCACCATTTTCTTCTCGGCACCTTCGGCCTCCATCAAGACACCGACACCCGCGAGGTTTGCCTCGAACTCATTCAACAGGCTCATCATCCCACGGATCGTCCCGCCTGCTTTCATAAAGTCATCGATGAGCAAGACGTTTGCGCCTCGTGGCAAGCTTCGACGGGCGAGTGCCATCGTACGGATCGCTTTTGACGAGCCGGAAACGTAATTGATACTGACGGTCGACCCTTCCGTGACACGGCTGTCGGACCGGACGATGACGAACGGAACACCTAATTGCTCAGCGACCGCGTAGGCGAGCGGGATCCCTTTTGTCGCAATCGTCATGACGACGTCGACTTTACGGTCCGCAAACACCGAGGCGAAGATTTGTCCCATCGGTTTCACTTGACGCGGATTACCAAGCACGTCGGTTAAGTATAAATAGCCTCCCGGAAGCAGACGCTCCGGTTTCGACAGTTGATCGCACAAGCTATCGATCATCGATAGCGACTTGTCTTTGCTCCACCCTGGAATGAACATGACTCCCCCGGCCGCACCTGGGACGGTAATCAATTTCCCGGTACCGTCGTGGGCGAGCATTTCACTGACGATGACTAAATCTTCACTGATCGATGATTTAGCAGACTGATAGCGGCTCGAAAACATCGATAACGAGACGAGCTGATGTGGATGGTCAAGCATATAACGGGTCATATCGACGAGACGACCACTTCTACGAATTTTCATACGGATTCCCCTTCACTTTGTCAATAATAGACGAATGTTCTAAACAGAATATATCACTTTCATTCGTCTTTGTTCAATGTTTTTTGCCGAGAATCCGAACGACGAACACTTCCGGACAAAATCCTTTCAGTCCGTTATAGACGCGGTGCGCTTTTTGCTCGTGCTCTATGAGCGCGAATACGGTCGGGCCGCTGCCGCTCATCAACACGCCATCAGCACCACAATGCAGCATCGTCTCTTTGATTTGACGGACTTCGGGATGCAGTTCAAGCGTGACACCTTCAAGCGCGTTACCGAGGTTCGCACAAATTCCGTCAAAGTCCCGTTCACGAATCGCTTTAACCATCGCCGCAGTATCTGGATGGACGATTTTCTCCATCTGAACGGCTCGATACACGTCAGCCGTCGATACACCGAGCTTCGGCTTCGCCAACACGACATAGCACGGCGGCGGTGACGGAATCGTCTCTAATATCTCACCGCGGCCCCGGGCGATCGCGGTTCCACCCATCACACAAAACGAGACGTCTGAACCGACCGCGGCTCCGAGCTCTGCTAACTCCTCGAGCGTCAAACCGAGCTCGAACAGTTCGTTCATTCCCCGAAGCGTCGCCGCCGCATCACTCGATCCTCCGGCGAGCCCTGCTGCGACCGGGATTTGTTTATCGAGGACGATTTCGACTCCTTCTGCGATGTCGAACCGCTTCCGCAACAAATCGGCCGCACGGTAAGCTAAGTTCCGATGATCGCTCGGGACATAGGCGTGCTCAGACTGGATTCGAATCTCATCCGTATCGAGTACGGTCAATTCGAGCCGGTCGGACAAGTCCACTGTCGTCATCACCATTTCTACTTCATGATAGCCGTCCGTCCGCTTCCCGAGGACGTCTAGTGTCAAATTGATTTTTGCCGGCGCTTTCACACTGATCGTACGCATATCGTTCACCCTTCCCAATGTATCTCCTGTTCGCCATTGTACCGTAAACGGACGCACAAAAAAAGAAGCAGCTGCCAATGCATCCGCCCCTCATTTATCGATCAATTACTGAATTCAATTTTAACTGTATCCGTTAGGACATCAGCGTAGCTATAAGAGACACGTTCCACGTTGTGATGCTCTTCATCCAACTTGACAACGAACACCGCGGGATACGTCTCAACGAGCGTTCCAAACCGAGTAACGACTTTCTTACGACCGCCGTTTGCTTTCAACGTCAATCGTTCTCCAACATGTGATTCGAGTTTTTGTCTGATTTCTTGCAACGTCTTTGGCATACGCTTCACCTCACTGTTACAAGTATAGCATATTCTAAAACGGAAATAAAGAGTAAATATTATAGCGACTCGCTATCCAGTCGTCAACTATTTTTAAGTGGTAAAATTGTGTCTGCTAAGCGTGCAAACTCTTGAAGCGAAAGCGTTTCGCCTCGCCGTTTCGGGTCGATTCCCGCTTCATTCAAGAGACGTTCAAGGTCTACTTTTTTATCTTTGCCGAGATGATTCGTCAAGTTGTTCAAAATCGTTTTTCGACGTTGCGCGAAACTAGCGCGGGCGATTTCAAAGAAAAAGGCTTCGTCTTCGACATCGACAGCCGGGCGCGGACGCATCTTGAGCGTGATCACGGCCGAGTCGACGTTTGGAGCCGGCATGAACACGCTTTTCGGTACGATAAAGCTTACACTCGCTTCCGCATAATACTGGATCGCGATTGATAAAGAACCGTACGCTTTCGTGCCAGGTTTCGCCCCGATGCGCTCAGCCACTTCTTTTTGAATCATCATGACGAGCGAACGGAATTTGATCCGGCTCTCGAGCAAACGCATGATAATCGGCGTCGTCACATAATATGGCAAGTTGGCGACGACCGCGATATCGTCAATCCCCTCACTCAAGAACTCACGTTCCACGATGCTGCGAATGTCGAGCTCGAGCGCGTCCCCATGAATGACGTGAACGTTCGGGTAAGGCGCCATCGTGTCTTCAAGGATCGGTAGAAGGCGTTGATCGATTTCAAGCGCGACTACTTTTTGCGCCCGCTTGGCCGATTGTTCCGTCAACGAGCCGATTCCCGGACCGATTTCGAGCACACCGCTCGCTTCACCTAGTTCTGCGGCGTCGACGATTTTATTTAATATATTCAAGTCGATTAAAAAGTTTTGTCCGAGCGACTTTTTGAATGAGAAGCCGTGACGTTGTAAAATCGCTTTCGTGCGATGAATCGTTGCAATATCTTTCAATGATTTTCCTCCTCTAACTGAGCGAGTGCCCGCTCCCATTCCTCGATGGTCACGCGCAACGCTTCGACTCGTTTCACAAATTGTTTGGCGTTAGGTTCCCCGATGCGGAGCAAGACGCCAAGACGCTTGCGACGAGTTGCGGCATCCGCCCCACCGATCAAATCGGCCTCGAGCACCATTTGTCGCGTGACGAACGGCTCGTCCGTCTCAACTCGCGTTTCATAAACCGCCTCGAGCACACGACGAATTGTCGCAGGTGTCGCGTGTTCGACGCCGATTTTCCCTCGTTTGTCTTTCGCCTCGGCCCGAGGGAGGTAGGCGTGTTTACAGCCCTTCACTTGCTCTTCGACGATGGCCCGGATCCGATCGCCAGGATAGTCCGGGTCGGTCAAGATGATGACACCACGAGTCTCCTGGGCACGTTTGATCCGTTCGATTGTCTGTTTTGACACGGCCGAACCGTTCGTCTCAATCGTGTCGACGTCGTACACTTCTTGAAGCCGGGTCGTATCATCGCGTCCTTCGACGACGATCACTTCTTGTATTTTCTCACGCATTGTCAGTTCCTTCTTTCTCTTCTTGCTTCGGGATCACCCAAATCGTCAGTGGCTTACGACCAAACGTGACCGCTTCCTCTTTCGTATCCATCATGATATCGATAATATTGCCTTTGATCGCGCTGCCTGTATCGAGAGCAATCGCCATGCCAAACCCTTCGATATAGACGCGGGTTCCGAGCGGGATGACGGCCGGGTCGACCGCAATGATTCGCATTCCTTCATACAGGATCGTATCCGTCACGTCATAGCCGCTGCGCGTCAGTACTCTGCCGTCATACGTCACGGTGTCTTCTGCATTGTTCGTATAGGCGGTGGCCTCGACGAGGAGTTGTTTGGCTGATGTGAAGTCAAGGACATCGTCGGCCCGAGGCGTTTCCTCGATTTTGATTTCCGCTTCCTCGCGGAATGGACTTGTCGAGTCAACGGTCTCAGTCGGCGCTTCGGCTGCTTCAAACTCGGCTTCGCGCTCGGTTGCGACTTTCGTACCGACCTTAATGATTTGCGGTCGCACTGTCTGCACCATTTCGACGTCTGTCTCGGTCCGATTTGTAATTGTACCATTTTCAACTGTCAGTGCATACCGCGTCCGCTCTAGACCAGGGACGCCGACTTGTGACACTTCGGTCGTTCCGGCTGCAAGTGTCGCATCCTCT
The DNA here is from genome assembly GCF_001816105.1 of Exiguobacterium sp. SH31. Taxonomy (NCBI): domain Bacteria; kingdom Bacillati; phylum Bacillota; class Bacilli; order Caryophanales; genus Exiguobacterium; species Exiguobacterium sp. SH31. The sequence goes on along the minus strand of NZ_LYTG01000053.1, from coordinate 15,694 downwards.
TCTTCAATGATCTCGAACGGGATTAAGCGGTTCTCATATTGAACGACGTCTCGGCTCATGTTGACGGTGATCGTCATCCCATCACGCACTTCGGCCGTGAGCGCCGGAACGACCGTATCTTTATCTGAAATCTCAATTCGGGCTTCTCGTAACGCCTCTTCCACGGTCGATGCCATCGTATAAACTTTTGACGCATCATCGCCTATGATCAAATCAAGCGCCACGACCGGCTGATAGCGAATCGTCATGCCTGACGTGATCGGCGTTCTGACCGACGGATAGACATCATCACCTTCTCGCACGCTCACACCGTATCGGAGCAGGACATCACCAACGGTCCGCTCACGGGTATCGATCGTCTCCATTTGACCGTAACCGATCTGGAGCGACACCGTTTGGGCCCGTTCGATATGAATGACACGCTCCGGCGGGACGTCTGCACTGAGTGCCGGCGTCACATAGTCAGCCTCATCGATCGTGATCCCGGCCTCGGTGAGCACTTCGATGACCGAATCAGCCTGTGTATCGTGCTCAATCTTGACACCGTTATCGATAATCGTAATCTTCTCCGGCTGCATCATCATGTAGGCGAAGACGGCAACGACAATAACGCCTACACTTAACACGAAACGTCTAATCATCATGGAAGTCGGAACAGCCGTTTCGCATTGGCGGTCGTAGCCTCGGCGAGTGCTTCGTAAGGTATGCCGCGGAGCGCTGCAATCTCTTCAGCGACGTAAGTGACGTATGCCGGCTCATTTCGTTTACCGCGGAACGGTGTCGGCGTCAAATAGGGGCAATCCGTCTCGACAAGAAGACGGTCGAGCGGTACCTGCTGCGCCACTTGCTTTGGCACTTTGGCGTTTTTGAACGTCACCGGTCCGCCGAGCGAGATATAAAAATTCAACTTCAAACAGCGCTCGAGCAGTTCGACAGACATGCTGTAACTATGAAACACGCCGCCGACAACTTCCGCGTGCTCTTCTTCTAGCAGATCGAGCACGTCCGCCGTCGCTTCGCGGTTGTGGATGACGATCGGCATGTTCGTCCGCTTCGCGATCGCGATTTGCTGACGGAACACACGCTGCTGTACATCTTTCGGTGACTTGTCCCAATGGTAATCGAGACCGATTTCCCCGAGTGCCATCACTTTAGGATGTGCCATAAGCGCTTCAATTCGGGCGAGTTCAGCTTCGGTGCAGTCAATCGCGTCGACCGGATGCCAGCCAATGATGGCGTAGACGTCCTCATACGCCTCAGCCAACTCAATGGCACGGTCAATCGTAGGTGTATCGAATCCGACGACGAGCATCGGCGAGACGCCGGCAGTGCGAGCACGCTCGATTGTCGCCTCGACATCTTCATTGAACTGCTCAGCGTTAATATGGGTGTGCGTATCAATCAACATGATGCATCCTCCTTATTTAGACAAAGAGAGGGAGACCGAAGTCTCCCTCAAAATTATTTGACGATGGCCCCGTTCGGCATATTCTCTGAGACGGTGGCGAGTTCTAGCTTACCATCTTTATCGGCTGCTAAAATCATTCCTTGAGACAGTTCACCGCGGAGTTTGACCGGTTTCAAGTTGGCGACGACGATCACTTTTTTACCGACTAAGTCTTCCGGCGCATACCATTCGGCGATACCCGAGACGATTTGTCGCGTTTCGCCGCCAAGGTCGACTTGAAGCTTCAATAGTTTTTTCGCTTTCTTGATCTTATCTGCTTCGACGATTTGCCCGACCCGAAACTCAACTTGGTCGAACACATCGATCGTGATTTCTGGACGGACGTCCTCATCTTCAGTTTCAGCCGGCGTTGCTTCCGCTTCGATGCGCGCTTGCGAAGCTTGACGCATCATCTCTTGAATCGCATCGACTTCTTCTTTCACGTCTCGACGTGGGAAAATCGGCGTTCCGTCCGTCACGACCGCCCCATCAAAGGCAGCGAACGTATCGAGCGCTTCCCATGACATGTCTTCGTCAACGAGTCCGAGCTGACGGAACATTTCTTTCGGCGCCCGTGTCATGAACGGTTGAATCATGATCGCGACATGGCGGAGTACGCCGGCGAGGTGCGTCATCACAGATGCAAGCTCATCACGCTTCGACTCATCTTTTACGAGCACCCATGGTTGTGTCTCATCGATATATTTATTGGCTCGGCTGACGAGTTGCCAAATGCTTGCGAGGGCGACCGAGAATTCCATATGCTCCATCGCTTCTTCTGTCTTATTCGTCGTTTCGTTTACCATACGGAGAAGTTCCGCATCGAACGCCGTCACATTCCCCGCATAAGCCGGTACGTTGCCATCGAAATACTTCTTGATCATGGCAACGGTCCGGTTGAGAAGATTCCCGAGGTCGTTCGCGAGATCAAAGTTCAAGCGATCGACGAACGCTTCCGGTGTGAACGTGCCGTCTGCACCGAATGGGACTTCACGGAGCAAGTAGTAGCGAAGCGAATCAAGACCGTAGCGGTCGATGAGTGGAATCGGATCGACGACGTTCCCTTTTGACTTCGACATCTTACCGTCTTTCATGAGCAACCAGCCGTGCGCGAACACTTGCTTCGGTAGCGGTAGGTCAAGCGCCATGAGCAGCGCCGGCCAAATGATCGTATGGAAACGAACGATTTCTTTCCCGACCAAGTGTACGTCTGCCGGCCAGTAACGATTGAACAATTCATCGTTATCTGTCCCGTAGCCGAGCGCGGAGATATAGTTCGTGAGCGCGTCGACCCAGACGTATACGACGTGTTTCGGATTCGACGGGACTTGTACACCCCAGTCGAACGTCGTCCGCGAGACTGCCAAATCCTGCAGTCCCGGTTTCAAGAAGTTGTTGATCATTTCAGTTTTACGCGATTCCGGTAAAATGAAATCCGGATGTGACTCGAAGTACTCGATCAACCGGTCCGCATACTTGCTGAGGCGGAAAAAATAGCACTCTTCGCGCACGAGTTCTACCGGATGACCGCTGTCAGGACTTTTTCCATCAACGAGTTGTGATTCTGTATAGTACGTCTCGTCCGGGATTGAGTACCACCCTTCGTACTCACCGAGGTAAATGTCATCATTTTTGAGCAGTGTCTCAAATACGTGCTCGACGACCGCTTTATGACGGGCGTCAGTTGTCCGGATGTAATCGTCATATGAGATCTCAAGCTTGTCCCAAAGCACACGGATGTCTTTGACGACTTCATCGACAAACGCTTGTGGCGTCACGCCAGCTTCTTGGGCCTTTTCTTGAATCTTCTGTCCATGCTCGTCGGTCCCAGTCAAGTAACGGACGTCAAATCCTTTTAAACGCTTATAGCGAGCGATCGCATCGCCGGCCACCGTCGTATAGGCATGACCAATGTGTAGTTTCGCACTCGGATAGTAAATCGGAGTCGTGATATAAAAAGTTGGCTTCGCCATAGTATGTTCTCCATCCTTTCGACATTTGCAATTTCCATTATACACGGTTCGACAAAAGAAATTCCAAACCAATTGTTTGGAATTATTTTGTCACTAGCTTATAAAAAATGTTCCAAAAAAACCCTTTCTTTGTTTCAGGTGCAAACTTTCGGGGAATTTTAGGTGTATATCGTTCCCTTATCGTCATTTTTCGAAAAATGTGTATTTCCAATAGTAAGCAGTTGACTGCAATTGGAAAGTTTAGTATGCTTTTTGCTGAAGCTACATTGTCGAATTTTGACGATTCATGTCACCATGAGATTTCGACATCATTGGAGGAGGAAACATAAAATGAAATCTACAGGTATCGTACGGAAAGTTGACGAGCTCGGCCGCGTCGTTATTCCAATTGAATTGCGCCGGACACTCGGTATCGCTGAAAAAGACGCACTCGAAATTTACGTCGACAACGAACAAATCATCTTAAAAAAATACAAACCGAACATGACATGCCAAGTGACAGGCGAAGTATCTGACGACAACTTCAAGTTGGCTGATGGAAAACTCATCCTTTCACCTGAAGGCGCACAGCGCGTTCTCGTCGAGTTGAAAAACATGCTCGAGAACTACTACAGCGAAGAGTAAGCGAGGGAATCCTTGCTTACTCTTTTTTGTCGACTTGATGATACGCATCGTAGACTTCGCTTCGTGCCAAGCCACGCTCTTTCGCGACTTGCTTAATGGCCGCGTTCGGTTTGAGTCCGTCTTCGATGTACCGGTCGACATGCTCTAAAGGCGACAGCGCTTCCCACCAGTCGCTCGTCGGTGCCGACTCTGTAGAGCCGCTCACCATGACGACGAATTCGCCACGCACCTCGCCCTCGCACCATGCGAGCGCCTCTTCAACCGTGCCTCTTAAAAACTCTTCGAACGTTTTCGTCAACTCTCGACCGAGCACGATTTCGCGATTACCGAGTACGTCCTTCACCCCGGTCAACATCTCTTTCAACCGATGCGGCGCCTCATAAAAGATGAGTGTACCCGGTTCATATTGAAGGGAAGCCAACACTTCGGTCCGCTCTTTCTTTTTACGAGGTAAAAACCCGTAGTATAAGAACCGTTCTGTCGCAAGGCCAGATGCGACGAGTGCCGTGAGTGCCGCGTTCGCACCCGGCAAGACGACGACTGGCAGCTTCGCCTCGATTGCGAGTCGGACGAGGTCACTCCCCGGATCTGAAATACCAGGCATGCCCGCATCCGATACGACGGCGACAGACTTACCGTTTTGAATGTCTTCAATTAAACGGGGTCCGCTCACTTGCTTATTGTGCTCATGATAGCTGACCAATTTCGTCTCGATCTCGAAATGACGACATAGTTTCATCGTTTGCCGTGTGTCTTCGGCCGCAATCAAATCGACTTCACGCATGATGCGGACGGCCCGGTACGTCATGTCCTCTAAGTTGCCGATCGGTGTCGGTACGACATAAAGCGTCGGCCCCTCAGTTTGATAACTTTTCTGTGAATTCATTGGTCGTCCCCTCCATCAGCTGCTGTTTTTGAGCGCGGGTCAATTGTTTGATCGACCATTCATACCGCATCGCTTCCTGTTTCGTCTCGAACGACTTGACGTATCGAAGACTGACCGGAAGACGCGCCCTTGTATATTTCGCACCTTTACCGGCGTTGTGCACAGTGACCCGTTTTTCGATATCGGTCGTGTAACCGGTATAGTAGGTTTGGTCACTGCATTCGAGAATATACGCATAATAGTTACGCATCGAGGATGTCTCGCATCGTTTTCGTATACGTATCATCTTCCTCATAAACGATAAACGGAGGTAAGATCGTGAGTCCTGGTTTTCCATCTTTAGACCCCTCTATAAGTAATGTGTTCGCATCTCGTCCCGCCTTCGGGTAGACGAGCTGCATCCGCTTCGGCTCAATGCGGTATGCCCGCATGAGCGTGACGATATCGAGCAACCGTTCCGGCCGATGGACGAACGCGACTTTCCCGCCTGGCTTCACAAGCTGACTTGCCGAACGAATGCAATCTTCGAGCGTACAGAGAACTTCATGACGAGCAATCGTATGGTGCTCATTTTGATTGCGAAGCGACGTCTCATTGGCCAGAAAGTAAGGCGGGTTACACGTCACAACATCATAACGGGCATGGCCGAGAATGGAGGCGGCCGTTTTCACGTCTCCTTCGATGATGTGAAGCCGCTCTTCGAGACCGTTCACCTCAATGCTGCGATTCGCCATGTCGACGAGCCGGGGCTGAATCTCGACGCCCGTCACCGTCCCTTTCGTCCGATAAGATAAAAAGAGCGGGATTGCGCCGGTGCCAGCGCATAAATCGACCAACTTTCCTTGTTGAATCGGTACCCAAACGAATTCGGCGAGTAGCACCGCATCCAATGAGAATGAAAAGACATCATCACTTTGGATGATTTTACCGGGGCGTCCAAGCAAATCGTCAAGGCGCTCCCCTTGTTTTACAGTCACGCTGTTTCCCTCCTATATAACAACAGAGGCGACGGACAGAGATTTCCTCCGTCTATCGCCCCCGATTAATGCTTATTTAACATCGACATACAAAAGAGGCAATCGCCATCTTTTCTGACTTGTCCGTAGTGCAAGTTGCAAATATGGAACCCTTCCTGATAGAGCGCCGCCAAGTTGTTCTGTCCTTTTCCGGACAAAGCGATTTGCGGATCGCCATCAGGGGTTTCGACTTCTGCAAGTTGCTCAACCTTTTCACGCAGGTGATGGTTCTCGAGATACATATGTTGGTTTTCTTCAAGCAAATAGGCGAGTTGTTCTTTGAGCACGCTTAAATGCTCCGTCAACACGTACATCTGTTGCTCAATGGCATCGACCCGCATCATAACTTCTTTTTTATCCATTCTCTCCACTGCTCAGCACCCCATCACTGTTTCAACGGTTTTCGTTTGACCGCACCGACTTCGACGAGTTCATCGATCGTATACGTCACAACACGAGTCCGGTCATTCAATTCGACTTGAATCAACTGATCCAAGATGTTGAGACCGACGACACGTCCATCACCTTCTGGAATTTTGATTCGCTTCCCGACGTCTGGCAAGTCTCGTTTCAATTCTTCATACGTATCGTTCTCATATTTGAGACAACACATGAGACGACCGCATACTCCGGAGATCTTGTTAGGGTTCAAGGAAAGGTTTTGATCCTTGGCCATCTTGATGGACACCGGTTCAAACTCGCCTAAGAACGAGGAACAACACAGCACTCGACCACAAGGACCGATTCCACTGAGTAGCTTCGCTTCATCCCGCACCCCGATTTGTCGGAGTTCGATCCGTGTCCGGAACACGCTCGCTAAGTCTTTAACAAGCTCGCGAAAATCAACGCGCCCCTCAGCCGTGAAATAAAAAATAACTTTATTACGATCAAATGTATACTCAACATCTACTAATTTCATCTCAAGTCGATGTTCGCGAATTTTTTCTTCACAGACGGCGTGAGCGTCAACAGCTGCCAATCGGTTGTCTTGAACGATTTCGGCATCTTTTTGATCGGCGACACGAAGGATCGTTTTCAACGGCAAGACGACTTCGTCTTCACCTAGTTGTTTACCAACTTGGACGATTTCACCGTATTCGATTCCCCGCACCGTCTCGACGATGACATGGTCTCCACGTTCAAGCGTTGCTTCGCCTGGTGAAAAGTAATAGATTTTTCCCGCTTCTTTAAAACGGACTCCAACTACTTCAAGCACGCTCTCCTATCCCTTCTGCAAATCGAACGTTAACCGTTCGAACGTTAATTGAGGATTGACGTTTGCCTCGAGCCGTCGAATCGCTTCATGAACGAATTCGATGGCATGGACGATTTTGTGTACCGGACGATCATTTACGAAAGCCGTATATAACGGCTGCTCTTTCGTGAACAGTTCCGGGACATAATCGGTTCGAACTTTGAAGTGGAGAGCTTCCTCCAACCAACTTTCGAACAGTTCGAGGCCGACTCGGAGTTCATTGCGCCCTTTGAAGTGACCGAGCCACTTCTCTTGGGCGAACAAAAGCAACTCTTGCGGCCGTTTTGTCAATACTTCAACTAATTGTACCACTAGCCCGTACGCCTGTACAAACCAGTCGTTGTGAAGTGCCTCGCGCGCATCGTCCCATTTCGGATAGACGGTCAGGGCAAGACGTGCCAAATCGTTCGTGCATTGCATCTCTTCTGCCAGTTTTTCAGCAAGGCGAACCCGATCAATCGGGCGAAATACTAAGTGTTGTGCCCGTGAACGAATCGTCGGTAGAAGCAGTTGAGGTTGCGTCGTCACCAAAATAGCGAGTTTGCCGACACCGGGTTCCTCAAAAAACTTTAATAAACTGTTCGCTGCTTGCGTCGTCATCTTATGCGCTTGGTGGATCACATATACTTGACGATCGCCCTCGGCTCCCCGTAATGACAGGTCGCTCAATAGCTGCTGGATTTGTTCTTTTTTGATACTGGCCCCGTCCGGTTCGACTTCCATGTAGTCGACGATATTGCCAGAATCCATCCGTTTACAGTTTCGGCAAACACCACAAGGTTCAGCCCCGCTCGGCATTTCACAAAAAAGTGCCTTGGCAAATAATTGGGCCGTTTCAATCAGATAAGGTTCATAGTCACCCGAAAAAATGTAGGCGTGTCCGATTTTTTGAGCGGCAATCGAATTCTCAATCACTTTTGCTACGACTTTCTGTGATTCAGTCAACTCTTGGAATCGCATATGTGTGACCATTCCCATTAAAACTGATGAAATCCTTCAATCGGCAAGACGAAAATAGTCGCTCCGCCAACTTGGACTTCAACAGGATACGGAATGTATGAATCGGCATGTCCACCCATAGGCGAGATTGGCGTAATCATTTGATCGCGGCTTGAGCAGTTCGATTTGATCAAACCTAGCAAATCGTCAAGGCGTTCTTTCGGGACACCGATCATGAACGTCGTATTGCCTTCCTTCAAAAAGCCTCCGGTCGTAGCCAATTTCGTCGCTCGAAAATCCTCTTCAATTAAAGCGTCTGACAAACGCGCGCTGTCTTTATCGTGTACGATTGCGATTACCATTTTCATAATTCGTTCACTCCTCTTTCGTGTAGTCGTTCTATCGTGATATCGAACACTTCATCTTGGATGAGTTCAATCGTCTGGCTTGCGTCGATTCGGACCATTCGGCCAGGATTTTGTTGAAGTAACGTCAAGAAGCCTTCATAGACGCGTTGATGAAACGCCTCGTCCCGACTCTCGATTCGATCTAACTGCCCGCGTTCTTTCATGCGATGACTCGACTGCTCTGGACTTAAGTCGAATAAGAAAGTCAAATCGGGTGTGACTCCAGCTGTCGCCCACTTATTGAGCGACACGACTTGCTCTAAGTCATACTGAAGACCATACCCTTGGTACGCGATGGATGCATCGACAAACCGGTCACAAACAACGATGGCACCCCGGTCGATGGCCGGACGAATCACCTGATCCACGTTTTGTGCACGAGACGCTGCATACAGCATCATTTCGGTGCGTGGTGTCATTTCGTCATGCTCTGGAGACAATAGCACTTCCCGGATGCTATTCCCGACTTTCGTTCCTCCTGGCTCTCGTGTCATAACAACCTCATACCCTTTTTTAGTCAAGGCGTTAGCCAGCAATTGCAACTGCGTCGTCTTTCCAGACCCGTCTGGACCTTCGACAGTGATGAACATACCTTTCACGTTTAAAACTCCTCTACGATAACATCAATTTGTTTTATCATAACATGTCTGTTCGCCTGGAGGTTCCGTCCCAACGAAATCCACTCTTTTAACACACGAATTTTCTCATCCGTCACGGTCTCACCTTTTAAAATCCAAGGGATCCCTGGCGGATAAGGGATAATCGTCTCAGCTGCAACGCGTCCGATCGCTTCATCGAACGGAAGGCGCACGACGTGTGTATCTTCTTTTATAAGATGAAGGCGCGAAACAGGCTCCGTCATCGGAAACGGATAAATTGTTTCATCCTCGTCAATGAACGGGACATGCTGAGAAGCATTTTTAATCAGCTTCACCCAATGATGGATCTCTTGCGTTTTTAATTCCCGGAACGGCAGACAGAATAACACATGGTCCTCGGCCGCAAGCTCAATATCAATTCCAATCGAAGATAGATGTCTACTAAAAATCAAACCGTTCTTCGGATAAGTCAGTACCGTCATTTTTGTGAAATCGTCGCCCACTTTTATCGTGAAACCGGCACGTCTCATTTCCATAATAAAAGCTAAATGACTCGTTTGAATCAGTGACCAATCTCGGTCACTCAAATTTTCGAGATAAGCTCGAGCGTGATCAAGAGACGCCATAATCAAGTAAGACGGACTAGACGTTTGGAAGGAAGAAAGCGCATGAAACAAACGCGATTCATTAATATCTTCCTTATAGTGAATCCAGGCCCCCATCGTGAATGCCGGGAGTGTCTTATGGGCGGACTGGACGACAGCGCTCGCACCTTCAAAAATCGCTGAGCGGTTTGGAAGATTCGGATGAATCAAGTGTGCCCCATGCGCCTCGTCTACAAGTAAGGGAATCGTTAACGTCTGCAGAAAACGACTGATTGCCCGTACATCTGCCATATCCCCATAGTAAGTCGGGGACGTAAGCAGTAACGCTTTTCCTCCGGGATATTGCGTAACTGCCGCTTCGACAGTACGAAGGGAAACGACCGTCGGCAGACCGCTGCCCCGTTCTAGTTCAGGAGTTAATAAAATCGGCTCTAAGCCCAACCATTCAATTGCGTTCCAAACTGATTTATGTGAGTTTCGCTGGACGTATACCCGCTCACCTCGTTTGACTGTCGCAGCTAACATGCTCCAGTTGCCAACGGTCGATCCGTTGACTAACCACTTACTCTTACTTTGATACAGGGTCCCAAGAGCCTCTTCACCTTGCTGGATAATCCCTTCAGCGTGATGAAGGTCATCCAGATGTGCAAGTTCGGTTAAATCATACGGCATGATTTTATTAAATGCTGTCGGGAGGCTATCATCTGTCACGGTCCCGTTATGATGACCTGGCACATGAAACGACACACGTCCTTCCCGAACGTGCTGTTCAAGCATTTCCATAAACGTGAATGGATTATTTTTAGGCTTTCGAGTCATGTGAAAATCCTCCTTATCCGACACCGTACGCATAAATTATACAAAAAGAGACGACCAAGCATGTGCTTGGTCGTCCTTCATATGGCCTGGCAACGTCCTATCCTCACAGGGGGAGACCCCCAACTACTTTCGGCGCTGAAGCGCTTAACTTCCGTGTTCGGCATGGGAACGGGTGTGGCCGCTTCGCTATCGCCACCAGACAAGGGAATTGTTCCCTGAAAACTGAAGACTCATCAAGTTCAAACCGTTTCTAGATCAAAGCCTCGACCGATTAGTATCATTCAGCTCCACACGTCGCCGTGCTTCCACCCATGACCTATCTACCTCATCGTCTCTGAGGGGTCTTTCTTGATTGCTCAAAGGGAAATCTCATCTCGGAGGGGGCTTCATGCTTAGATGCTTTCAGCACTTATCCCGTCCGCACGTAGCTACCCAGCGATGCTCCTGGCGGAACAACTGGTACACCAGCGGTGCGTCCATCCCGGTCCTCTCGTACTAAGGACAGCTCTCCTCAAATTTCCTGCGCCCACGACGGATAGGGACCGAACTGTCTCACGACGTTCTGAACCCAGCTCGCGTACCGCTTTAATGGGCGAACAGCCCAACCCTTGGGACCTACTCCAGCCCCAGGATGCGATGAGCCGACATCGAGGTGCCAAACCTCCCCGTCGATGTGGACTCTTGGGGGAGATCAGCCTGTTATCCCCAGGGTAGCTTTTATCCGTTGAGCGATGGCCCTTCCATGCGGAACCACCGGATCACTAAGCCCGACTTTCGTCCCTGCTCGACTTGTAGGTCTCGCAGTCAAGCTCCCTTCTGCCTTTGCACTCTGCGAATGATTTCCAACCATTCTGAGGGAACCTTTGGGCGCCTCCGTTACTGTTTAGGAGGCGACCGCCCCAGTCAAACTACCCGCCTGACACGGTCCTCCAGCCGGATCACGGCTGCGAGTTAGAGACTCTATACGCAAAGGGTGGTATCCCAAGGATGTCTCCACCGAAGCTGGCGCTCCGGCTTCACAAACTCCCACCTATCCTGTACATCGCGTACAAAGCCTCAATATCAGGCTGTAGTAAAGCTCCATGGGGTCTTTCCGTCCTGTCGCGGGTAACCTGCATCTTCACAGGTACTATGATTTCACCGGGTCTCTCGTTGAGACAGTGCCCAAATCGTTACGCCTTTCGTGCGGGTCGGAACTTACCCGACAAGGAATTTCGCTACCTTAGGACCGTTATAGTTACGGCCGCCGTTTACTGGGGCTTCGGTTCAGTGCTTCTCTTGCGATGACACATCCCCTTAACCTTCCAGCACCGGGCAGGCGTCAGCCCCTATACTTCATCTTGCGATTTAGCAGAGACCTGTGTTTTTGCTAAACAGTCGTTTGGGCCTATTCACTGCGGCTTATGTTGCCATAAGCGTCCCTTCTCCCGAAGTTACGGGACCATTTTGCCGAGTTCCTTAACGAGAGTTATCCCGCGCGTCTTAGAATTCTCATCTCGCCTACCTGTGTCGGTTTACGGTACTGGCGCCGACCTCCTTACTAGAGGCTTTTCTTGGCAGCGTGAAATCCGGTACTTCGCCCTACGGGCTCCACATCACAGCTCAACCTTGTGTGCCGGGCGGATTTGCCAACCCGACGGCCTCGCTGCTTGTCCGTGCACTTCCAGTCGCACGGTTACCTTATCCTTCTGCGTCCCCCCATCGTTCAAACGGTGGTACGGCGGTACAGGAATATCAACCTGTTGTCCATCGCCTACGCCTTTCGGCCTCGGCTTAGGTCCAGACTAACCCTGAGCGGACGAGCCTTCCTCAGGAAACCTTGGGCTTTCGACGGAGGGGATTCTCACCCCTCTTTTCGCTACTCACACCGGCATTCTCACTTCCAAGCGCTCCACGGCTCCTCACGATACCGCTTCACTGCTGCTTGGAACGCTCCCCTACCATTCCTTACGGAATCCATAGCTTCGGTGGTATGTTTAGCCCCGTTAAATTTTCGGCGCGGCGTCACTCGACTAGTGAGCTATTACGCACTCTTTGAATGGTGGCTGCTTCTAAGCCAACATCCTAGTTGTCTGTGCAACGCCACATCCTTTTCCACTTAACATACACTTTGGGACCTTAGCTGATGGTCTGGGCTGTTTCCCTTTCGACTACGGATCTTATCACTCGCAGTCTGACTCCCGAGTACAAGTTGCCGGCATTCGGAGTTTGACTGAATTCGGTAACCCTGTGGGGGCCCCTAGTCCAATCAGTGCTCTACCTCCGGAACTCTTCACCTCGAGGCTAGCCCTAAAGCTATTTCGGGGAGAACCAGCTATCTCCAGGTTCGATTGGCATTTCACCGCTACCCACACCTCATCCCCGCACTTTTCAACGTGCGTGGGTTCGGACCTCCAGTCAGTGTTACCTGACCTTCATCCTGGACATGGGTAGATCACCTGGTTTCGGGTCTACGACGACGGACTGATGCGCCCTATTCAGACTCGCTTTCGCTGCGGCTCCGCCTCATCAGCTTAACCTTGCCCGCCATCGTAACTCGCCGGTTCATTCTACAAAAGGCACGCCATCACCCGTTAACGGGCTCTGACTACTTGTAGGCATACGGTTTCAGGATCTATTTCACTCCCCTTCCGGGGTGCTTTTCACCTTTCCCTCACGGTACTGGTTCACTATCGGTCACTAGGAAGTATTTAGCCTTGGGAGATGGTCCTCCCGGATTCCGACGGGGTTTCACGTGTCCCGCCGTACTCAGGATCCACTCTGGAGGGGATAAGATTTCAGCTACAGGGCCGTCACCTTCTCTGGCCGACCTTTCCAGGTCGTTCACCTATCCTATCCCTTTGTAACTCCGTATAGAGTGTCCTACAACCCCAGGAAGCATGCTTCCTGGTTTGGGCTGTTCCCGTTTCGCTCGCCGCTACTCAGGGAATCGAATTTTCTTTCTCTTCCTCCGGGTACTTAGATGTTTCAGTTCCCCGGGTTTGCCTCACGCCGTGCTATGTATTCACACGGGTGTCCCGCCAGTCTCCCGGCGGTGGGTTCCCCCATTCGGATACCTCTGGATCAAAGTGCACTTACCACTCCCCAGAGCATTTCGCTGTTCGTCGCGTCCTTCATCGGCTCCTAGTGCCAAGGCATCCACCGTACGCCCTTTCTACCTTGATCTAGCGTCTCTAAGACACACGGTCCGAACGGACCATGCATATTGTTCTTGGTTTGATGTCTTGATGAATCTTCAGTTTTCAAAGAACAAAGAGGAGCCTAGCGGGATCGAACCGCTGACCTCCTGCGTGCAAGGCAGGCGCTCTCCCAGCTGAGCTAAGGCCCCATATAAGGGAATTCTCAAAAAAATGGTGGGCCTAAGTGGACTCGAACCACCGACCTCACGCTTATCAGGCGTGCGCTCTAACCAGCTGAGCTATAGGCCCTCATAATTTGATTTGTCGAGAGATTTGGTCTCTCAAAACTGAACGATGGGCAATGCCACATGGGCATTTTCCTTAGAAAGGAGGTGATCCAGCCGCACCTTCCGATACGGCTACCTTGTTACGACTTCACCCCAATCATCTGTCCCACCTTCGGCGGCTGGCTCCTTGCGGTTACCTCACCGACTTCGGGTGTTACAAACTCTCGTGGTGTGACGGGCGGTGTGTACAAGACCCGGGAACGTATTCACCGCAGTATGCTGACCTGCGATTACTAGCGATTCCGACTTCATGCAGGCGAGTTGCAGCCTGCAATCCGAACTGAGAACGGCTTTCTGGGATTGGCTCCACCTCGCGGCTTCGCTGCCCTTTGTACCGTCCATTGTAGCACGTGTGTAGCCCAACTCATAAGGGGCATGATGATTTGACGTCATCCCCACCTTCCTCCGGTTTGTCACCGGCAGTCTCCTTAGAGTGCCCAACTGAATGGTGGCAACTAAGGACAAGGGTTGCGCTCGTTGCGGGACTTAACCCAACATCTCACGACACGAGCTGACGACAACCATGCACCACCTGTCACCCCTGCCCCCGAAGGGGAAGGTACATCTCTGTACCGGTCAGGGGGATGTCAAGAGTTGGTAAGGTTCTTCGCGTTGCGTCGAATTAAACCACATGCTCCACCGCTTGTGCGGGTCCCCGTCAATTCCTTTGAGTTTTCAGCCTTGCGACCGTACTCCCCAGGCGGAGTGCTTAATGCGTTAGCTTCAGCACTGAAGGGCGGAAACCCTCCAACACCTAGCACTCATCGTTTACGGCGTGGACTACCAGGGTATCTAATCCTGTTTGCTCCCCACGCTTTCGCGCCTCAGCGTCAGTTATAGGCCAAAGAGTCGCCTTCGCCACTGGTGTTCCTCCACATCTCTACGCATTTCACCGCTACACGTGGAATTCCACTCTTCTCTCCTATACTCAAGCCTTCCAGTTTCCAATGGCCCTCCCCGGTTGAGCCGGGGGCTTTCACATCAGACTTAAAAGGCCGCCTGCGCGCGCTTTACGCCCAATAATTCCGGACAACGCTTGCCACCTACGTATTACCGCGGCTGCTGGCACGTAGTTAGCCGTGGCTTTCTCGCAAGGTACCGTCAAGGTGCCGCCATTGCCTGCGGCACTTGTTCTTCCCTTACAACAGAACTTTACGACCCGAAGGCCTTCATCGTTCACGCGGCGTTGCTCCATCAGACTTTCGTCCATTGTGGAAGATTCCCTACTGCTGCCTCCCGTAGGAGTCTGGGCCGTGTCTCAGTCCCAGTGTGGCCGATCACCCTCTCAGGTCGGCTATGCATCGTCGCCTTGGTGGGCCATTACCCCACCAACTAGCTAATGCACCGCAAAGCCATCCCCAGGCGACGCCGAAGCGCCTTTCATCCTCGAACCATGCGGTTCGATGACCCATCCGGTATTAGCCCCGATTTCTCGTGGTTATCCCAGACCTGAGGGCAGGTTCTTTACGTGTTACTCACCCGTCCGCCGCTCATTCCGTCGACTTCCCCCCGAAGGGTTCCGCCGATTTCCTGCGCTCGACTTGCATGTATTAGGCACGCCGCCAGCGTTCGTCCTGAGCCAGGATCAAACTCTCCAAAGAATTTGATATAGCTCTTGAAAATGACGAAGCTTGCGCTTCAATCAAAACTTGTAAAAC
>NZ_LYTG01000052.1:2500-5895 GCF_001816105.1 Exiguobacterium sp. SH31 | reverse complement strand
GGGTTCGTCCCTCGATTGTTCTTTGAAAACTGAAGATTCATCAAGACATCAAACCAAGAACAATATGCATGGTCCGTTCGGACCGTGTGTCTTAGAAACGCTAGATCAAGGTAGAAAGGGCGTACGGTGGATGCCTTGGCACTAGGAGCCGATGAAGGACGCGACGAACAGCGAAATGCTCTGGGGAGTGGTAAGTGCACTTTGATCCAGAGGTATCCGAATGGGGGAACCCACCGCCGGGAGACTGGCGGGACACCCGTGTGAATACATAGCACGGCGTGAGGCAAACCCGGGGAACTGAAACATCTAAGTACCCGGAGGAAGAGAAAGAAAATTCGATTCCCTGAGTAGCGGCGAGCGAAACGGGAACAGCCCAAACCAGGAAGCATGCTTCCTGGGGTTGTAGGACACTCTATACGGAGTTACAAAGGGATAGGATAGGTGAACGACCTGGAAAGGTCGGCCAGAGAAGGTGACGGCCCTGTAGCTGAAATCTTATCCCCTCCAGAGTGGATCCTGAGTACGGCGGGACACGTGAAACCCCGTCGGAATCCGGGAGGACCATCTCCCAAGGCTAAATACTTCCTAGTGACCGATAGTGAACCAGTACCGTGAGGGAAAGGTGAAAAGCACCCCGGAAGGGGAGTGAAATAGATCCTGAAACCGTATGCCTACAAGTAGTCAGAGCCCGTTAACGGGTGATGGCGTGCCTTTTGTAGAATGAACCGGCGAGTTACGATGGCGGGCAAGGTTAAGCTGATGAGGCGGAGCCGCAGCGAAAGCGAGTCTGAATAGGGCGCATCAGTCCGTCGTCGTAGACCCGAAACCAGGTGATCTACCCATGTCCAGGATGAAGGTCAGGTAACACTGACTGGAGGTCCGAACCCACGCACGTTGAAAAGTGCGGGGATGAGGTGTGGGTAGCGGTGAAATGCCAATCGAACCTGGAGATAGCTGGTTCTCCCCGAAATAGCTTTAGGGCTAGCCTCGAGGTGAAGAGTTCCGGAGGTAGAGCACTGATTGGACTAGGGGCCCCCACAGGGTTACCGAATTCAGTCAAACTCCGAATGCCGGCAACTTGTACTCGGGAGTCAGACTGCGAGTGATAAGATCCGTAGTCGAAAGGGAAACAGCCCAGACCATCAGCTAAGGTCCCAAAGTGTATGTTAAGTGGAAAAGGATGTGGCGTTGCACAGACAACTAGGATGTTGGCTTAGAAGCAGCCACCATTCAAAGAGTGCGTAATAGCTCACTAGTCGAGTGACGCCGCGCCGAAAATTTAACGGGGCTAAACATACCACCGAAGCTATGGATTCCGTAAGGAATGGTAGGGGAGCGTTCCAAGCAGCAGTGAAGCGGTATCGTGAGGAGCCGTGGAGCGCTTGGAAGTGAGAATGCCGGTGTGAGTAGCGAAAAGAGGGGTGAGAATCCCCTCCGTCGAAAGCCCAAGGTTTCCTGAGGAAGGCTCGTCCGCTCAGGGTTAGTCTGGACCTAAGCCGAGGCCGAAAGGCGTAGGCGATGGACAACAGGTTGATATTCCTGTACCGCCGTACCACCGTTTGAACGATGGGGGGACGCAGAAGGATAAGGTAACCGTGCGACTGGAAGTGCACGGACAAGCAGCGAGGCCGTCGGGTTGGCAAATCCGCCCGGCACACAAGGTTGAGCTGTGATGTGGAGCCCGTAGGGCGAAGTACCGGATTTCACGCTGCCAAGAAAAGCCTCTAGTAAGGAGGTCGGCGCCAGTACCGTAAACCGACACAGGTAGGCGAGATGAGAATTCTAAGACGCGCGGGATAACTCTCGTTAAGGAACTCGGCAAAATGGTCCCGTAACTTCGGGAGAAGGGACGCTTATGGCAACATAAGCCGCAGTGAATAGGCCCAAACGACTGTTTAGCAAAAACACAGGTCTCTGCTAAATCGCAAGATGAAGTATAGGGGCTGACGCCTGCCCGGTGCTGGAAGGTTAAGGGGATGTGTCATCGCAAGAGAAGCACTGAACCGAAGCCCCAGTAAACGGCGGCCGTAACTATAACGGTCCTAAGGTAGCGAAATTCCTTGTCGGGTAAGTTCCGACCCGCACGAAAGGCGTAACGATTTGGGCACTGTCTCAACGAGAGACCCGGTGAAATCATAGTACCTGTGAAGATGCAGGTTACCCGCGACAGGACGGAAAGACCCCATGGAGCTTTACTACAGCCTGATATTGAGGCTTTGTACGCGATGTACAGGATAGGTGGGAGTTTGTGAAGCCGGAGCGCCAGCTTCGGTGGAGACATCCTTGGGATACCACCCTTTGCGTATAGAGTCTCTAACTCGCAGCCGTGATCCGGCTGGAGGACCGTGTCAGGCGGGTAGTTTGACTGGGGCGGTCGCCTCCTAAACAGTAACGGAGGCGCCCAAAGGTTCCCTCAGAATGGTTGGAAATCATTCGCAGAGTGCAAAGGCAGAAGGGAGCTTGACTGCGAGACCTACAAGTCGAGCAGGGACGAAAGTCGGGCTTAGTGATCCGGTGGTTCCGCATGGAAGGGCCATCGCTCAACGGATAAAAGCTACCCTGGGGATAACAGGCTGATCTCCCCCAAGAGTCCACATCGACGGGGAGGTTTGGCACCTCGATGTCGGCTCATCGCATCCTGGGGCTGGAGTAGGTCCCAAGGGTTGGGCTGTTCGCCCATTAAAGCGGTACGCGAGCTGGGTTCAGAACGTCGTGAGACAGTTCGGTCCCTATCCGTCGTGGGCGCAGGAAATTTGAGGAGAGCTGTCCTTAGTACGAGAGGACCGGGATGGACGCACCGCTGGTGTACCAGTTGTTCCGCCAGGAGCATCGCTGGGTAGCTACGTGCGGACGGGATAAGTGCTGAAAGCATCTAAGCATGAAGCCCCCTCCGAGATGAGATTTCCCTTTGAGCAATCAAGAAAGACCCCTCAGAGACGATGAGGTAGATAGGTCATGAGTGGAAGCACGGCGACGTGTGGAGCTGAATGATACTAATCGGTCGAGGCTTTGATCTAGAAACGGTTTGAACTTGATGAGTCTTCAGTTTTCAGGGAACAATTCCCTTGTCTGGTGGCGATAGCGAAGCGGCCACACCCGTTCCCATGCCGAACACGGAAGTTAAGCGCTTCAGCGCCGAAAGTAGTTGGGGGTCTCCCCCTGTGAGGATAGGACGTTGCCAGGCTTTTTATTTTTTTACAAAACTTATTGACTTTATCCTAATTGACATTTAAAATAGGTGGAGTCGATACAAATAGTTTTACAAACGGTCCCGTGGTGTAGCGGTTAACATGTCTGCCTGTCACGCAGAAGATCGCGGGTTCGAATCCCGTCGGGACCGCCATTTTTAATTTAAACTTAATAAGTTGGCTTTGTAGCTCAGTTGGTAGAGCAAA
>NZ_LYTG01000051.1:0-15000 GCF_001816105.1 Exiguobacterium sp. SH31 | reverse complement strand
AAAGGTCGGCCAGAGAAGGTGACGGCCCTGTAGCTGAAATCTTATCCCCTCCAGAGTGGATCCTGAGTACGGCGGGACACGTGAAACCCCGTCGGAATCCGGGAGGACCATCTCCCAAGGCTAAATACTTCCTAGTGACCGATAGTGAACCAGTACCGTGAGGGAAAGGTGAAAAGCACCCCGGAAGGGGAGTGAAATAGATCCTGAAACCGTATGCCTACAAGTAGTCAGAGCCCGTTAACGGGTGATGGCGTGCCTTTTGTAGAATGAACCGGCGAGTTACGATGGCGGGCAAGGTTAAGCTGATGAGGCGGAGCCGCAGCGAAAGCGAGTCTGAATAGGGCGCATCAGTCCGTCGTCGTAGACCCGAAACCAGGTGATCTACCCATGTCCAGGATGAAGGTCAGGTAACACTGACTGGAGGTCCGAACCCACGCACGTTGAAAAGTGCGGGGATGAGGTGTGGGTAGCGGTGAAATGCCAATCGAACCTGGAGATAGCTGGTTCTCCCCGAAATAGCTTTAGGGCTAGCCTCGAGGTGAAGAGTTCCGGAGGTAGAGCACTGATTGGACTAGGGGCCCCCACAGGGTTACCGAATTCAGTCAAACTCCGAATGCCGGCAACTTGTACTCGGGAGTCAGACTGCGAGTGATAAGATCCGTAGTCGAAAGGGAAACAGCCCAGACCATCAGCTAAGGTCCCAAAGTGTATGTTAAGTGGAAAAGGATGTGGCGTTGCACAGACAACTAGGATGTTGGCTTAGAAGCAGCCACCATTCAAAGAGTGCGTAATAGCTCACTAGTCGAGTGACGCCGCGCCGAAAATTTAACGGGGCTAAACATACCACCGAAGCTATGGATTCCGTAAGGAATGGTAGGGGAGCGTTCCAAGCAGCAGTGAAGCGGTATCGTGAGGAGCCGTGGAGCGCTTGGAAGTGAGAATGCCGGTGTGAGTAGCGAAAAGAGGGGTGAGAATCCCCTCCGTCGAAAGCCCAAGGTTTCCTGAGGAAGGCTCGTCCGCTCAGGGTTAGTCTGGACCTAAGCCGAGGCCGAAAGGCGTAGGCGATGGACAACAGGTTGATATTCCTGTACCGCCGTACCACCGTTTGAACGATGGGGGGACGCAGAAGGATAAGGTAACCGTGCGACTGGAAGTGCACGGACAAGCAGCGAGGCCGTCGGGTTGGCAAATCCGCCCGGCACACAAGGTTGAGCTGTGATGTGGAGCCCGTAGGGCGAAGTACCGGATTTCACGCTGCCAAGAAAAGCCTCTAGTAAGGAGGTCGGCGCCAGTACCGTAAACCGACACAGGTAGGCGAGATGAGAATTCTAAGACGCGCGGGATAACTCTCGTTAAGGAACTCGGCAAAATGGTCCCGTAACTTCGGGAGAAGGGACGCTTATGGCAACATAAGCCGCAGTGAATAGGCCCAAACGACTGTTTAGCAAAAACACAGGTCTCTGCTAAATCGCAAGATGAAGTATAGGGGCTGACGCCTGCCCGGTGCTGGAAGGTTAAGGGGATGTGTCATCGCAAGAGAAGCACTGAACCGAAGCCCCAGTAAACGGCGGCCGTAACTATAACGGTCCTAAGGTAGCGAAATTCCTTGTCGGGTAAGTTCCGACCCGCACGAAAGGCGTAACGATTTGGGCACTGTCTCAACGAGAGACCCGGTGAAATCATAGTACCTGTGAAGATGCAGGTTACCCGCGACAGGACGGAAAGACCCCATGGAGCTTTACTACAGCCTGATATTGAGGCTTTGTACGCGATGTACAGGATAGGTGGGAGTTTGTGAAGCCGGAGCGCCAGCTTCGGTGGAGACATCCTTGGGATACCACCCTTTGCGTATAGAGTCTCTAACTCGCAGCCGTGATCCGGCTGGAGGACCGTGTCAGGCGGGTAGTTTGACTGGGGCGGTCGCCTCCTAAACAGTAACGGAGGCGCCCAAAGGTTCCCTCAGAATGGTTGGAAATCATTCGCAGAGTGCAAAGGCAGAAGGGAGCTTGACTGCGAGACCTACAAGTCGAGCAGGGACGAAAGTCGGGCTTAGTGATCCGGTGGTTCCGCATGGAAGGGCCATCGCTCAACGGATAAAAGCTACCCTGGGGATAACAGGCTGATCTCCCCCAAGAGTCCACATCGACGGGGAGGTTTGGCACCTCGATGTCGGCTCATCGCATCCTGGGGCTGGAGTAGGTCCCAAGGGTTGGGCTGTTCGCCCATTAAAGCGGTACGCGAGCTGGGTTCAGAACGTCGTGAGACAGTTCGGTCCCTATCCGTCGTGGGCGCAGGAAATTTGAGGAGAGCTGTCCTTAGTACGAGAGGACCGGGATGGACGCACCGCTGGTGTACCAGTTGTTCCGCCAGGAGCATCGCTGGGTAGCTACGTGCGGACGGGATAAGTGCTGAAAGCATCTAAGCATGAAGCCCCCTCCGAGATGAGATTTCCCTTTGAGCAATCAAGAAAGACCCCTCAGAGACGATGAGGTAGATAGGTCATGGGTGGAAGCACGGCGACGTGTGGAGCTGAATGATACTAATCGGTCGAGGCTTTGATCTAGAAACGGTTTGAACTTGATGAGTCTTCAGTTTTCAGGGAACAATTCCCTTGTCTGGTGGCGATAGCGAAGCGGCCACACCCGTTCCCATGCCGAACACGGAAGTTAAGCGCTTCAGCGCCGAAAGTAGTTGGGGGTCTCCCCCTGTGAGGATAGGACGTTGCCAGGCCATATGAAGGACGACCAAGCACATGCTTGGTCGTCTTTTTCTATTTCTAAAACCGATTATTATTGGCTTGGCCTTCCGATAACGTGGACATTTTCCGAATGATTTGAGAAGGATTCAACAGGAATGAACACAATTCTGAACTTTCTGAACATCGTGAATTGAATTGCACTTTCGAGCCATACCTGTTACCATTACAGAAATATTTCGAAACAAAGATTCGGGTCCGATAGAGAAAGGGGCAATCGATTTTTATGTGGGAAAACAAGTTTGCAAAAGAAGGATTAACGTTTGATGACGTCTTACTCGTACCGCGGTTTTCAAATGTCTTGCCAAGAGATGTAAGTCTGAGCACGAAGCTATGTGAAGGGCTCGAGTTAAACATTCCGGTCATCAGCGCTGGTATGGACACAGTGACGGAAGCACCGATGGCGATCGCCATGGCGCGTCAAGGTGGTCTTGGCGTCATCCACAAAAACATGTCGATGGAAATGCAAGCAGAGCATGTCGACCGTGTGAAACGTTCGGAGAACGGAGTCATTACGAACCCATTTTATTTGACGCCAGAGCGCCAAATTTATGATGCCGAGTATTTAATGAGTAAATACCGCATTTCCGGTGTCCCAATCGTCAATTCTGAACAAGAACGGAAATTGATCGGTATTTTGACTAACCGTGACCTTCGCTTCATCAGAGACTACTCGACTGTGATCGAAGACGTCATGACGACAGAAAATCTTGTCACTGCAAAAGTCGGAACTTCTCTTGAAGAAGCAGAGCGAATTCTGCACCAACACCGCATCGAGAAGTTACCACTCGTCGACGATGCCGGCGTTTTAAAGGGCTTGATCACGACGAAAGATATCGAGAAGGTTGAGCAATTCCCTCACGCTGCGAAAGACAAACAAGGGCGTCTTCTTGTGGCGGCAGCTGTCGGGGTAACAAAAGACGCTGCTTCGCGTGCTCAAATCCTTGTCGATGCAGGCGTGGATGCGCTCGTTGTCGATACAGCACACGGCCACTCGGCTGGTGTCATCGAGAAAGTGAAAGAGCTGCGTGATTTGTTCCCGACACTTCCAATCATCGCTGGTAACGTGGCGACGGCAGAAGCGACACGTGCTTTGATCGAGGCCGGCGCTTCAGTCATTAAAGTCGGAATCGGTCCGGGTTCGATTTGTACGACACGGGTTGTTGCCGGAGTCGGTGTCCCTCAAATCACGGCAGTCTATGATTGCGTGACAGAAGCACGAGAACACGGCGTCACGGTCATCGCTGACGGTGGAATCAAGTACTCGGGCGATATCGTCAAGGCAATCGCTGCTGGCGCAAGCGCTGTCATGCTCGGTAGTCTCTTGGCTGGCGTAAAAGAAAGCCCAGGTGAGATGGAGATCTATCAAGGTCGTCAGTTTAAGACTTACCGTGGTATGGGATCGGAAGCTTCGATGAAGCGAGGCAGTCAAGACCGTTACTTCCAAGAAGCGGACAAAAAATTCGTCCCAGAAGGCATTGAAGGACGTGTCGCTTATCGAGGTGAGCTGGCCGATACGGTGTATCAACTCATTGGTGGTCTCCGTTCAGGAATGGGTTATTGCGGAGCTGCCGACATCCGAGCGTTGCGAGAAGATACGCAATTCATTCGGATGACTGGAGCCGGCCTGCAAGAAAGCCACCCACACGATGTCCACATCACAAAGGAAGCACCAAACTATTCACGTTAACAAATAAGCCGTTGTCTCCTGAAAAGGGACAACGGCTTTTTGCTGATTATTTTTTAGACTTCGTGACGAGGATTACCGTGCCGCCTTGATCTTGCGCTGGTAGGTTTACGGTCACCTTGCCATCGCGTTTGACAACGTACGTCCGCCCGCTGTAGCGGTCGACGAGTACTGTGTTCTGCTTATGTTTTGTTTGGAATGTTGCCGTTTGAGCCGACTCTTTCGTGTTCAATCCGACGAGGACAGACTCTTTTCCGTATGTCCGTTCAAAAATCGAGTAACCGGTGCTCGAACCGCCGGCAACGACCGAACGTGTTCCTTTGCTGAACACTTTTGAATAGTCCGCCCGAATGTTGAGCAACTTTTGATAGTGGGCGTGCATGTCTTTGCCTTCACCGTTCACCCGTTTCCAGTCAAAGTCGTAACGGTTTTCGTTAAACTCGCCTTTGTCCATGTCTAAGGCATGTTTCCCAGATTGACCGATCTCTTCTCCATAGTAGATGACCGGTTGCCCTTTCGCCGTCATTTGGAGCGAGGCTGCGACCATATGCTTACCTTCATCGCCGTCAGCACGAGAGATGAGGAAGCCATCTTCATCGTGGCTGCTGAGGAACTGGCCGAGTGTCGCTTCGTTTGAGAGTTGGGTGTTCCGGTATTGAAGAGCGCTCTCGACCCCATCAATGTTCCCGTTGATGAAATTTTCCGCTTGGTACTTGAAGTCGAAATCAAGCAACGAATCCATCTGGCCGCTCCGGAGATAGCCGCCTGTGTTGTTCACACTCGCCCCGTAATGCTCACCAATCATTTTAAAGTCTGGCTTGAGCGCTGTCAGTTCATTCTTAAACGATTTCCATGTCGTCGCATCCACATGCTTGACCGTATCGACACGGAAGTAATCAATCGTGTTTCCTTGTTTCGTCTTCGAACGCTTGATCCAGTCAGTCTGCCATTTGACGAGTTGTTCACGGACGGCAGCTTCCTCTGTCTTAAAGTCAGGAAGGCCGGAGAGCGACATTTTCAAATCATCCCCGTCGACAGGCGTGTCACGAATCATGCCTTTAAAGGCATCACGTTCCTTGTTCGTAGGGAAATTCGTCGCCCCTGTGCTGTCGGCGCCTGGTTCCATTCCGTAGCCTGGGTGGTTCAAGACGACGTCGACCATGATCTTGATGCCGCGTGCGTGGGCCGCATCGATCAGGCGATGGAACGCCTGCATGTCTCCGAGATGTTCATCAAGTTTCTCGAAGTTTTTGGCCCAGTAACCGTGATAGCCGTATTGAGAGCCATCTTTACCGTAGCGGAGATCCCAATCGATATTATCGACGATCGGGGTGATCCAAATCGTGTTGATCCCGAGCTTGTCGAGATAGTCGAGTTTTTTCGTGATCCCGGCGAAATCGCCGCCGTGATACGATTCGAGATGATCTTGGTCATAATATTCACCGTTCGGATTATTGTTCGTCTTGTCGCCATCGTGGAAACGATCCGTCAACATGAAGTAGATCCGGGCTTCGTCCCAGTCGAACGCTTGCTTGTCTTTCATCGTGACCGGTCGGACGTTTACGGAAGCCGTCGTTTTATGGACGTTGCCGTATTGGTCCACAGCCGTGATCGTCAACGTCTTATTGCCTGGCTTGACCGTATCTTTGACCGCGATCGTCTGTTTATTGAGCGCCGGATCGATTGAAAGTTTAGCCGGTCCGCCAAGTGGGCGGGCATCGATATAGAGTTCACGAAGCGTCACGCCTTTTGGTAACGTCGGTTTGACATGAACGACGGCATTCTCCCGCGAACTGATTGCTTTCGGTGCGAGCGAAGACGTGAGTTTGATGGCCGGGCGACGGTATTCGACGGTTGACGCTTCGAAATTGGGGTCCGTCACTTCGGTCGTGACGCCGTCTTTTGTGACGAGGAACGTATAGTCATGCGTCCCTTCCGGAAGACGGACGGTATGACGGTACCATTCGTTCTTGTCTTCATACGTCATCGGATAGGTCACGCCATTCACGTTTAAGGCGACACGGTCGAGTTGATCGAGCTGTCCTGCCTCGTACAAGTCTTTGTCCCGATAGAAGAACGTGACGGTCCCGTTCTCGAACACCGGTCCTTGAATGGTTGGTACTTGGTGGAAGGTGCCTTGGCCGCTCGCGACGACGACTTTCGTGACACGATCATTTCCGAGTTTCACGTAACGGTCTTCACCGTAAGCGTCCTTGACCGCCCAATCGGTTCCTTTACGGATGACAAATCCGACGTTCGTCGCATCTTTCCCGACCGGAATCCGGAAAATGGCGCCGTCTTCCGTAATTTTGTAGGGATCCACTTGTCCATCTTTTGCCCCGGTGCTCCACGTCCACAAGTTCCAATCGGTATAGTCTTGATCGGCGCGGACGTACAGCATTTCGATGTACCGCTGCGTCTTCCATGGATCAGCCAGCTCCGTGACGGTCTTGAACGAAGTCGTCAGCGCGGGTAGCGTCGTGGTCGATAGATTACCTTTGACGGCCCCGGCTGGCAATGTGGCCGTGTATGTTTGACTGAGTCCGAGTTTGCTCGTCGGCGTGACGGTCACGGTCGAACCGTTTGCTTCGGCAGTGAACGGGATGGCCGTCTCTCCGCTCATCAAGCTGACATTTGAGGCGTCTAACGTCACCGGTTCATTGAACGTCCAGGTGATGGGAGCAGATACGTCGGCAGCTTCAGACTGATTCGCCGGGTCGACGTTCGTTACTTCAAGCTGCGTTACTGTCTCGACGCCGCTGAGCGTATAGGCCGGGCTGTACACAGATTGAGTCGACGGGTTGGCCGAGACGTTCCAGCTGTCGGCTAGTTTGTTAGATCCGTTGCTCGGAATCGTATCGAATGCACCGTGTTCACCGGCATTGTTTCCGCTGAGGACGGTGAGAGAACGGACCGTGTCGTCATTTTTTAAACCGAGCAGCGACAACGGGATTTTCCCTTCGAATCCTGTCGTCCGGTCGAGGGCGAACGAAGCACCGTTCAAGTTTGCCAAGTTCGCGAGCGGGGTCGTCTTCCCAGCTTCATAGAGCGCGGCTTCTTTGACAGACTTGTCCCCATCGACACGAAGTAAAATGTGATACTGTGGTTTTTTGTCTGTTTGATTAAAGTTGAACGGATAACCGAGTGGGTTCGTGGCGACGCCAGAATCTTCATCGTTCACTTGGAGGGCGATGTTTATGTATTGGCCGTTGTCGCCCCAGTTCGGGACGTTGAACGCATCGACATAGAAGTACAGGTTCGTTTTGTCATTTTGAAGATAAAGATTGCCGAGATCGAAGCCTTGCCAACCAACATCTGCCGATGACGCCAGCGCCGAGACGTCTGTCCAATCGGTTTTATTCCCATCGACTGCCACCGTCGTCGGTTCGGCCAAGACGTTCACCGGGACACCGGCTTGAATGAGCAGGACAGAAGATAAGAGTAATGTCGTCGTACGTCGTGCCGTATTGTTCTTCTTCATGAGAGCACCTCTTTCGTAAAATAGGTCGTCTACAGGGCAACGGATTGTCAATTTTGTGCAAACGGTTCCAGAAATAGTTTAGCTGATTATGTAAGCGCTCACAATATGTTTTTTGAAAAACAATAAAACGTCCTTCGTGTGGAAGGACGCTCAGTTAGAGATATAAGGTGTTGTCTGCACGAGCTCTCCCTTGACGATTAATCGTTCCGTCGCATCGAACGTGCACGTGATCAAGGTAATGGTCGCATCTGTCGTCTCGTCAAGCACGTCGATCCGTGTCGGGGGAACGGTCTCGAGTGCCTCCGTCCGGTATTGATACGTGTTCGTCAAATCGGTCACGTAAATCATCGTTCCCGTCTTGATCGTATGGAGCGGTCCGAACAAGGCTGTCGGACTTTGGGTGTAATGACCGGCTAGTGCGTAATTCCCACGCCCCATCTGTTGGGAAGCGCGCATCGTACCAGCCCCGACTGCCAAATTCTCATTGTCGAGACCGTACAAAATTGGTAATTCTAAATCGATATCTGGAATCATGATCATGCCGATTGTCGGCAAATCATGAAATCGATTGCGCACGTTTAACAAGTCGTCCCACGATAACGGTTCGACCGTTTCGAAGTCGAATTCGCCCCGATCCGGCTGTTGGAGTTGAATCGCTTCAGTCACACGTTTGCTGTTCGAGGTGGCGACACGGTCTTTCCACCATGACTCGGTCAAAAAGAGGCTACCGATCAACAAACAGACGATGCCGATGACGTAGCGTGAGCGTCTGATCATTGTTTTATCGCGAGGTTTTCCCATATGGCCCTCCCTTCCCGATATTCCAACAGGCCATCAACTGGTCGATCGCCGTTTGTAACGTCGCTTCAGGCAGGGCGGCGAAACCAAACAGTAGTTGCGGTCTCGTGTCGCGTGAATTGATACGATAGTCGGCCATCGCCTTTATACGAATGCCTGACTGTTCAGCGAGTTGCTTCAATTGCTCGCTAGTTTGTGCTGTATCGACCGAGAGGACGATGTGGAGACCAGCGCTGGCGCCAGTGATTGTGACGAGCGGCTCGTATGGTTTGAACGCCGTGATCACGGTCTCGAGTTTGCGGCGGTACGTTTTGCGCATCCGGTTCAAATGTTTCTCGAAATCGCCGCTCGCCATAAACTCGGTTAGCGTATGTTGCTCGAAACGCGGCACGCTACAGGTGAAATGGCGATACCGTTCCCGATAGCGGTTTAACAGTGGGGGCGGAAGCACCATGTAACCGATGCGGAGCGAAGGCATGAGCGACTTCGAAAACGTGCTCAAATAAACGACACGTTCGTTTTGGTCCATGCTTTGCAGCGACGGAATCGGCTTGCCGCTGTAACGAAACTCGCTATCGTAATCATCTTCAATGATATACGTTTGCCGCTCGGACGCCCAGTTGAGGAGGCGCTGGCGACGGCTGACGGACAGGATCGTACCGGTCGGGAACTGATGGGCCGGGGTCACATAAACCGCATCGATTGCCTCTGCCTCGAGTCGGTCGACAAGGACCCCGCTGTCGTCGACCGGGAGCGGGACGTAGCTTCGATTTTGGTGTTCGAACAGCTGTCGCGTGAGCGGATAGCCCGGGTCTTCAATCCCGAACGTCGTCGCGTCGGTGAGCAAGTCGAGCAGTTGAGGCAACAATTGCTCGGTCCCAGAACCGACGATGATCTGCTCGGGCGAACAATGAACGCCACGGGAGTGATACAAGTACGTGGCGATTTCTTGGCGGAGCACGAGATCGCCTTGCACCGACCCGAGTGCGAGCAGTTCATGATTCTCCTCGGCGACGACTTGTTTCAAGTGACGGCGCCAACGTTCGAACGGGAATGCGGTCGTATCGATCTGACTCGGGTATAAGTCGAACGTGTATGTTTTTTTCGTCGGAAGCGGTTCGATCGTGCTGGTGCCACGC
Source organism: Exiguobacterium sp. SH31 (assembly GCF_001816105.1). Taxonomy (NCBI): domain Bacteria; kingdom Bacillati; phylum Bacillota; class Bacilli; order Caryophanales; genus Exiguobacterium; species Exiguobacterium sp. SH31. Next base: position 5,140 of record NZ_LYTG01000051.1, on the reverse strand, counting down.
CTGACGTACAGCTCTTCTTGCGGCAAGACGTAAAACCCTTTCCGTGGCAGCGACTCGATATATCCTTCCGCAAGCAGCTGGGCGTAAGCGAGCTCGACCGTCGTTTGCGAGACGTCCAAAAATTGGCCAAGCTTCCGTTTTGACGGCAGTTTCGTCCCGGTCATGAGCGTATCGTCGACAATTGCTTGCCGGATGTGTAAATAGAGCTGTTCATAAAGCGGGGTGCTCGATTCGGGCTCGAGCGAGAATGTGAGCATATCCATAAGTTGTCCTTTCTTCTGTCAGCCGAAGAAAACATAGAGCACGAATCCGATGACGAGAATGAACGAAATCAGTCCAGGCTTCCCGTAAAAGGAACGGTTTTCCGCTTGATCTCGCGGGTCCCATTGGTCCATAAAACATTCCTCCCTTATACGTAATAAGATTCGAGGAAACGAGCATGAACCCTTCTCTTAAAACTGACCACTTTAAAAAATATAAAACTGGCACTTTCAATATAGTCAAATCAATCTATACTTGCAAGTAGACTAGCTTAATGGAGGCGATTTATATGGAAAAGAGACAAGTAGGGACAGATAAAGTCAAACGTGGAATGGCAGAAATGCAAAAAGGTGGCGTCATCATGGACGTCATCAACGCTGAACAGGCGAAGATTGCTGAAGCGGCAGGAGCCGTGGCAGTCATGGCGCTCGAGCGCGTACCATCAGACATTCGTAAAATGGGTGGCGTCGCCCGGATGGCAGACCCGACAATCATCGAAGATGTCATGGGAGCGGTATCTGTACCGGTCATGGCGAAATGCCGCATCGGACATATCGCCGAAGCCCGTGTCCTTGAATCGATGGGGGTCGATTTCATCGATGAGAGCGAAGTGTTGACACCGGCCGATGAAGAGTTCCATCTTTACAAGCGTGATTACAATGCGCCGTTCGTCTGCGGAGCGCGTGACCTCGGAGAAGCTTCACGCCGCATCGGTGAAGGTGCAGCGATGATCCGGACAAAAGGTGAGCCAGGGACAGGAAACATCGTCGAAGCGGTTCGTCACATGCGTACTGTCCAAGCACAAGTGAAACGCTTGCTTTCAATGAGCATCGATGAAGTGATGACAGAAGCGCGCGATCTTGGTGCCCCGTTCGAAGTGCTCATGCAAATTCGTGAAGCGGGCCGTCTTCCGGTCGTCAACTTCGCAGCAGGTGGTATCGCGACGCCGGCAGACGCGGCACTCATGATGCACCTCGGTGCGGACGGCGTCTTCGTCGGATCAGGTATCTTCAAAGCAGAGAACCCGGAGAAATTTGCCCGTGCCATCGTTGAAGCGACGACATACCATGACGACTACGAGCGAATCGCTCACTTGTCAAAAGGTCTTGGCGAAGCGATGAAAGGACTCGACGTTCGCACGCTCAAACCAGAAGAGCTCATGGCGCCGCGAGGTTGGTAAGATGACGACGATCGGTGTACTCGGAATGCAAGGTGCGATTCGTGAACACGTCCGCATGCTCGAGGCGCTCGGTGCAGATACGCTCGTCGTCCGTTCGGTCGATGACTTGGACCGCATCGACGGACTCGTCTTGCCAGGCGGGGAGAGCACGGCGATGCGTCGTCTGCTCGACCGCTATGACCTGCTCGAACCGCTTCGTGCGAACACATCGTTGCCGATGTTCGGCACATGTGCCGGACTGATTTTACTCGCGACCGAAGTGGAAGGGTATGATGCCCACCTTCGCAAAATCCCGATGACCGTCAAGCGCAACGCGTTCGGACGTCAAGTCGACAGTTTCGAGGTCGATTTACCGGTCAAAGGAATCGATGACGCGGTTGAAGCAGTGTTCATCCGGGCCCCGCAAGTAGTAGCGGTTGACGCTAACGTCGAAGTCCTCGCCGAGGTCGAAGAAGCAATCGTTGCAGTGCGCTACGACAAATATGTTGCCTGTTCGTTCCATCCAGAACTGACGGATGACTTGTCGATGCACCGCTACTTCTTAGAAATCGTCAAGGCGACGAAGCATCAACTCGCATGAGTCGAAGACTCCCTGTAACTAGGGGGTCTTTTTCTGCTACACTGTAACGAGACACGTACAGAAAGGGGCAAGACTGTGAAAGATAAATGGATTGTATCGGTGCTCATATGCGCTGTCCTTATAACTATTGTTTTTCCGATGAACGCTTCAGCAACGCCTAAAGTCGAAGCGAGCGGTGCGATGCTCGTCGATATGACGACCGGACAGGTTCTTTTTTCGAAAGATGAAGATGCGATGCTCCCACCGGCGTCGATCACAAAGCTGATGACCACTTTCCTCGTTCGGGAGGCAGTCGAGTCAGGAGAACTGAGTTGGAACGAAGAAGTGACGCCGAGTGAAGCGGCATTGGCCTTGACGCGTAAACCAGGGCTCGCCCGCATCCCGCTCGTCAATAAACCGTATACAGTCAAGGAACTATATGACGTGGCGCTCATCCGCTCGGCGAACGAGGCCGCGGTGACACTGTCCGAGGCGGTGGCGGGGTCGGAAGAAGCGTTCGTTCAACAGATGAACGAGCGGGCGACCGAGCTCGGCATGACCCAGACGACGTTCGCGAACGTCTCGGGACTAGATTCTGTATCAGCAGGTCGTCCAGGAGAAAACTTGACGTCGGCGAATGATTTGATGAGGCTCGCGCTCGCCTACTTGACGAAATTTCCGGATGTGCTCGACGTGACGAAGCGAGCGTATGTCGACATTGACGGCGTCAGATTCGAAGCGACGAATCGGATGCTTTCAGGCCGCGATTTGGCGTATCCAGGGATGCTCGGTTTTAAGACGGGCACGACGGATGACGCCGGTTATTGCTTCATCGGCGTATCGACACGAGATGGTCGGACCGTACTCTCCGTCGTCCTTGGGGCCGAGACGGACAACGGGCGCTATGAGGCGACGAAAGCACTTCATGAGTTCGCTTATCGCGACTTTGTCATGACACCGATTTTACGGACCGGAGAAATCGTGCCGGAGAATGTATTCGTCGCCGAGGGAGAAGTTGAAACGGTAGCTGCGCGGACGACAGCGGCGTTCGAAGTGCTCGTCGAGAAAGGACAAGCCGTCCCTGAACCAGTCTATGACCTTCCGGACACGAAAGCACCGGTCGCAGTCGATCAACAAGTCGGGACGGTCACGATTGAACCTTCAGAGAGCGTCCGCTATCTTGACGGCGAGAGTCCGCCGACAGGAACACTTGTGACTGCCGAATCAGTCGAGACCGTTTCATTTTTGACTCGGATGAGCCGGGCCTTCGCAGACTTTTTAGAGGAGGTTCGACTCGTCCTAGGAAAACTGAGTCTTGTCGATAGAGTCGAGATGTTGTAAAGTAAGATTAATTCAATGACAGATGCAACGATGAGGAAAAGTACGTTACAGTCATCTACTTACAGAGAGCTAGTGGTTGGTGCAAACTAGTGGGACGACGTAACTGAATCGGCCTCGGAGCATTGACTTGGAAACAAGTCACGTCACGCACACGTTACGTGCATCGAGTGGCCTAGTTTTAGGCAACGAGGGTGGCAACGCGGATCCAAGGTGGTTCGTCCCTTTCCTACGGGAAAGGGGCGTGCCACCTTTTTTATGCAAAAAAGGAGGAACTAGTTATGTTAGACATCAAACGATTACGTCAAGATTTTGAAGGGATTAAAACCAAGCTCGCCCAACGCGGTGAAGACTTGAGTGCGCTCGACCGTTTTCCGGAGTTAGAAGAGAAACGCCGGGACCTCATCAACGAGGTCGATGTGAAGAAAGCAAAACGAAATGAAGCGACGAAACAAATCGCTGAGCTCAAGCGCAATAAGCAAGACGCGGAAGCACCGATCCTTGAAACACGCCGACTTGGTGATGAGATCAAGTTGCTCGACGAGGAATTACGTGAAGTGGAAGCCGAGTTGAACATGATTCTCCTCAGCATCCCGAACATCCCGCATGAATCAACGCCGATCGGTGAAACAGAAGACGACAACGTCACGATCCGCGAAGTCGGAACGAAGCCCGAGTTCGATTTTGAGATGAAACAGCATTGGGACGTGATGGAAGACTTGAAAATTGTCGACGTCGAACGCGCCGGTAAAGTGACGGGAAGCCGTTTCGTCTTCTATAAAGGATTAGGTGCTCGCTTAGAACGGGCGTTGATCAACTTCATGATGGATATGCATGCCGATGAGCACGGCTATTCTGAAGTGCTCCCACCGTACATGGTTAACCGTGACGCGATGACAGGGACGGGTCAGTTGCCTAAATTTGAAGAAGATGCGTTCAAAGTGGCCGACACGAATTACTTCCTCGTCCCGACAGCGGAAGTACCGGTGACGAACATGCACCGCGATGAGATTATCGCTGAAGCGAACTTGCCGATCACGTATACAGCTTACAGCGCTTGCTTCCGTTCAGAAGCGGGATCTGCCGGTCGTGACACACGCGGTCTCATCCGTCAGCATCAGTTCAACAAAGTCGAGCTCGTCCGCTTCGTCAAACCGGAAGAGTCTTACGAACAACTCGAGTTGTTGACAGGACACGCGGAAGAAGTATTGAAACGCCTCGGTCTTCCGTATCAAGTACTCAGCATGTGCACAGCCGACCTCGGTTTCACCGCAGCGAAGAAGTACGATATTGAAGTATGGATGCCGGCTCAAGGTGTATATCGCGAGATCTCATCTTGCTCAAACTTCGAGGACTTCCAAGCGCGTCGTGCCGGGATCCGCTTCCGTCGTGATGTGAATGCCAAACCGGAGTTCGTGCATACACTCAACGGTTCAGGGCTTGCCGTCGGTCGGACCGTCGCCGCGATTTTAGAGAACTTCCAACAAGCCGATGGATCTGTCGTCATCCCAGAAGCGCTGCGTCCATACATGGGCGGAATTGAAAAAATTGAACTTCCCCGTTAAACGAGGAATGGCCTATCCGAACGTATCATTCCGGATAGGCTTTTTTTTAAATGTTTTTTTACAAAAGGGTTTGACATCTGCTTGCTGAGTTGGTACTATAAATCATGTCGAGCGAGATGTTTGTTCGTCAACTGCATATGAGCCGTGGAGGTGTACCCAAGTGGTTTAAGGGAACGGTCTTGAAAACCGTCAGGGGTGTAACAGCCCGCGTGGGTTCGAATCCCACCACCTCTTCCA
>NZ_LYTG01000050.1:0-6404 GCF_001816105.1 Exiguobacterium sp. SH31 | reverse complement strand
GTCGTAGACTACGGTCTGCGGCTTTTTTTGTTTGTGGCGAAACAGCGAAAAGTGGCTAATCTCGGCTTGAATCGGGAATCTTAATAAGGTAGAGACTGGTGGCGCGTTAGGAAGGAGAGGAGCGTCATGGACTGGATTGAAGCGTATGTTGATGAAGTGGTCAGGCATGTCCCGCCGAAGCGGAGAGACGAAGCTGCCGTTGCGATTAGGGAGGATATCGAAGCGAAGCTGCCGGATCAGCCGACCGAGACGGAAGTGAAGCGCGTGCTCGAACAGATGGGACATCCGGCCATCGTTGCTGCGCGTTATAAAGACGGCCAGTATTTGATTGGACCTAAGTTTTTCCCGATGTATGTCAATGTGGTCAAGCTCGTCGTCCCGATCGTGATGGCTGTAGTCTTCTTCGGTTTGCTCATGGCGAGCATCCCGACATTCTCTGGACCGGCCATGCCGACAATCGGAATCTTTCTCACGAATTTGTTCGACACGTTATGGGACGTTGGGATTCAACTCGTTTTTTGGATCACGCTCGTCTTCTTTTTGATTGAGCGTTACGCGCCGAGCGATGCGGTCGCCCCTGACATGAGTTGGAATGTGTCCACATTGCGTGATCGGGACCGCGGAGGACGGATCAGTAAATTGGATGCCGGATTCGGATTGTTCTTTACGGCGGTTTGGTTCGGGGTGTATTTGAACGCCGAGCGGTTTCTCGGGATTTATGAGTCGACAGGGGACGGTTTTTCGATGATTGTCCCGATTTTTAATCAATCGTTCTTGTTTGAAGTGGTCTGGTTGTTCTTAGCCGTCATTTTGCTTCAAGTCGTCCTCGGTGTTTGGAAATGGATGAAAGGACGTTGGACGTATACACTCGCCTCGTTCAATTTGATCTATAACGTGGCCTCGGCCGCCTTTATCATTTGGATGGCGGGTTCGTCGCGCTTGTTCGACCCGCGCTTTATCGACTGGGTCGAACTAAATGTCCCGAACGATGTGTTCTCGTTCGGGTGGGTGTTTGGATTGGTTGTGGCCATCACGGTTCTGGCGGCTGTGTTTGATACGATTGACGGGTACCGGAAGGCTTGGAAGACACCGACACATCGAAAACGCCCGATTGCCCAGCCGTAAAAAAGATGATGCCTCGCTTTTGAGCGGGGCATCATCTTTTTATCTTACTTTTGCTTCACGAGCGACTGTCAATTGTTTCCCGATTTTTTCAAGAATGAGTTCGACTGAATCCGGATCGTTAATCAAGTCATATTCTTCAATTGATAGACGAAGTACCGGGCACAAGTTGAAGTTGTTGATCCATTCTGTGTAGCGGGCGTACATTTCTTCCCAATACGCGATCGGTGTTTGTTGTTCCATCTCACGGCCACGCAGTTGAATGCGGTCGAGCACTTGCTCGAATGAGCCTTCGAGATAGATCAGTAGATCAGGGTGCGGGAAGAACGGCGTGAGCACCATCGCTTCGAACAGGCTTGAGTAGGTCTCGTAATCTGTCGGCGACATCGTGCCTTTTTCATAGTGCATCTTCGCGAAGATGCCTGTATCTTCATAAATCGAACGGTCTTGAATGAAGCCGCCGCCGTATTGGAAGATTTTCTTCTGTTCTTTGAACCGCTCTGCCAAGAAGTAGATTTGAAGATGGAAGCTCCAACGCTCAAAATCATGATAGAATTTATCGAGGTATGGGTTCGTGTCCACTTTCTCGAGAGAAGTGCGGAAATTGAGGGCGTCGGCAAGCGAGTTCGTGATTGTCGATTTACCGATTCCGACCATTCCACCGATCGTAATGATCGTGTCGTTCGGAATGTTATATTTTTCATTCAGCGTCATTTTAGTTGGGCTCCTTTAGTCAATTCTAGTTCGCGTTCAATCGTCGTGAGAACGTGCGTCAAATCGTCCGGGTTTTGGACAAAATCAAGTTCGTCTCCGCTGAACGAAAGAATCGTCACTTCGGGGTGAGTCGCACGGTACGATTCGACAAACGTTTCGTAATCCCGGGCGAGTTGTTCGAGGTAGTCGCGAGACATGTTCTCTTCTACTTCACGTCCACGCAACGCTACGCGTTTCATAAGCGTCTCGATACTGGCGTGCAAGTAGATGACGACATCGGGTTTCGGCATATCATGTGTCAAAATCTTATAGATTTGCTCATACTTGTTCAAGTGGGCTGGTCTCAGCGAACGGTGGGCAAAAATCAAGTTCTTGAAAATATGATAGTCTGAAACGACGGATTGCTGTTGGCTCAAGTGGTGTTTGTGGATATCGTCTAATTGCTTGAATCGATTGCATAAGAAGAACATTTCCGTTTGGAAACTCCATTCTTCGATATCTTCATAAAACTTGCCGAGAAATGGGTTTTCTTCTACAATTTCATTCAGCATCTGCATTGAAAAGTGCTGACTGATGATATGGGCCAGTGACGTTTTCCCGACACCAATCGGTCCCTCTACCGTTATAAACATATGATGTCATCCTCCATTATCCAAAGTGCAAGTTCCATTCTAGCACACAATGAAGAAGATAGGGCGAGCGAAATGATTTTCATTTTTTTCATACTATGTGACAAGAAACGGGGTGTTAATATGGAACGAGATGAACGATTTATGAGGCTCGCCATCGCCGAAGCAAAGAAGGCGGAAGCAATCGGGGAAGTCCCGATCGGTTGTGTCATCGTTAAAGGAGAAGACGTGATCGCGACCGGCTATAACCGGCGTGAAACGGATTTATTGGCGGCGGCGCATGCCGAGATGATTGCGATTGAATCAGCGAATACGGTACTCGGTAACTGGCGGCTTGAAGACTGTGAACTGTTCGTGACGTTAGAGCCTTGTCCGATGTGCGCGGGTGCGATCATCCTCTCGCGCGTGAAGCGTGTCGTGTTTGGTGCCCGCGATCCCAAAGGCGGATGTTGCGGGACACTCATGAACCTTCTTCAAGACGATCGGTTCAATCATCAAGCTGAAGTGACCGAAAACGTTTTAGCAGAAGAATGTGGAGAGCTACTAACAACCTTCTTCCGCGGCCTTCGAGAACGGAAGAAGCAGGCTCGGCTTGAACAGAGAGGTTGCAACGCATCTGATTAAACAGTATAATGTAATAGCACTCGAAGAAGTGCTTAACTTCATTTACCCATTTGCCGTGCTAGGCGGGGAGGTAGCGGTGCCCTGTAACTCGCAATCCGCTATAGCGAGACTGAATTCCGATTCGAGGGAGTGCATTGGTGTGGCCCGTCCTCGTGTAAGTGGCGTTGACGTCTGAGTCCTGCGCAACGGTCACCCATGAACCAGGTCAGGTCCGGAAGGAAGCAGCCTTAAGTGGTGACGTACCGTGTGCCGCAGGGGTGCTTGGGCCGAGCAAACTGCATGAGTAACGCACATTGACGTGCTTTCAGAAATCGGTGCGCGGCAGATTTATTTAATAACTTTAATCTACGGCCCCAGGGTTGTAGATTTTTTTGTATGATGAAATAAAAGATGAAACGATGAAAGGAGGCAGGGACATGGCGTATCAAGCATTGTATCGGGTCTATCGTCCGCAGTCATTCCAAGAGGTAGTCGGTCAAATACACATCACACGCACGATTCAAAATGCGTTACTCGAAGAACGGATGTCACACGCTTATTTATTTTCTGGTCCGCGAGGTACGGGGAAGACGAGCCTCGCGAAGATTATCGCGAAGGCAATCAACTGCGAAACGGCGCCGACGAGGGAACCGTGTAATACGTGCCCAACCTGTGTGGCGATTACGGAAGGGACGAGCCCGGACGTATTCGAAATCGATGCAGCTTCAAACAACGGGGTCGATGAGATCCGCGAAATTCGAGACAAGGTCAAGTATCCGCCTTCGCAAGCGCGTTATAAAGTGTATATTATCGATGAAGTGCATATGCTTTCGACAGGGGCGTTCAATGCACTATTGAAAACGTTGGAAGAACCCCCCCCCCATGCGATCTTCATTTTAGCGACGACGGAGCCCCATAAGATTCCGGCGACCATCATCTCACGTTGCCAACGTTTCGATGTGAAGCGGCATGAAGTCGGTCAACTCCAGACACGAATGGCTTACATTTTGAACGACCAAGATTATGACTATGATCCAGAAGCGCTCAAATTGATTGCCCGTGCCGCTGACGGCGGTATGCGTGATGCACTGAGCCTGCTTGACCAAGCGCTTGCGTTTAGTGACGGCCGTTTGACGGAAGAGGCAGTGCTCGAAGTGACGGGTGCGGTTACGGATGACGCTCTTCTTGATATGGCATATGGATTGCAGCAGAGACAACTCGATCAAATTCTGAAGACGCTTGAGACGATGTTGCGTGAAGGGAAGGACTTGAAACGGTTTATCGAAGATCTCGTGTTCGTGCACCGGGATGCCCTTCTATTAAAAGCATCTCCGCAAGCGGTAGATTTACTAGAACGAGCCCGTCCAAACGAGACGTTCCGCCAATTCGTGGAAACGACCTCGACGGATGAGCTGTTTCAAGTGATCGAAGAATTAAATGAGTGTCAGCAACAGATGCGCTTATCCAACCATCCGAAAGTATTGGTCGAGCTGACGTTCATTCGCATTGCCGAGCAAGGACGGACGATGACCGAACAAATGAAGCAGCTTCAAGATCAAGTACGTGAATTGAGTCGTGAGTTGAATGAAGTGAAGAAAAATGGGGTGGCGGTCACAGAGGCCGCTGTCGAGAAGCCGAAAGTGATGAAGCGGACGCAAGTTCGTGTTCCGAAAGAGCGGATCCGCCAGTTGTTGCAACGGGCTGAGCGGCAGCATTTGAATGCAATCCGTGATAGTTGGGAAGACATTATGGTCAACATCCGCACGGTGGACGGCCCGATTTTCGCGCTGTTCTATGAGAGTGAAGCTGTCCTTTGTGCAAGTGACACCTTACTGGTACAATTTAAAGATGGGATGACATGGCACTACGAGCAGGTCAGTTCAAACGGCCGGACCCGCGATGTGATCGAGCAAGCGTTGTTCGAAGTGACGGGGATTCGTCGAGAAATCATGGCCGTGCTCGAGAGCGATTGGGTCGAGTTAAAAAACGAATTCATCCTTCGTAAACAATCCGAACGTTCAGACCATAAAGAAGAAGAGAAGGTCGAAGAAGACCCGCTCATTGTTCAAGCTGTCGAACGATTTGGAGATGTCGTTGAAATCGAAGAAGTTTAAAAGGAGGCGCTCGATATGCGTGGAATGGGAAACATGAACAACATGATGAAACAGATGCAGAAAATGCAAAAAGATATGGCGAAAGCGCAAGAAGAATTAAAGGACTTGACGGTTGAAGGCACAGCCGGAGGCGGGATGGTCAAAGTGATTGTCAGTGGCCATAAAGAAGTAATGGATATCATCATCGCGGAAGAAGCGGTCGACCCAGATGACGTCGATATGTTGCAAGACCTTGTTTTAGCGGCTGTCAATGACGCCATGAAACAAGCCGACCAACTCGTCAACGATAAGATGGGACGTTTTACGCAAGGGATGAACCTTCCAGGTTTTTAAGTGAAGAAAGGAAAGATGCGAGTTGCAATACCCTGAAGCAATCGGACGCTTGATTGAAAGCTTTACAAAGTTGCCAGGAATTGGTCCGAAAACTGCCATCCGGCTAGCGTTCCATGTATTAGATATGGAAGAGGACGATGTATTGACGTTCGCCAAGGCGCTTGTCAGTGCGAAGCGTGATATTAAATACTGTACAGTGTGCGGACATATTACAGACGTCGATCCGTGTGCGATCTGTAAAGATTCGCACCGAGATGAAACGATCATCTGTGTCGTGCAAGATTCACGAGACGTTATTGCAATGGAGAAGATGCGGGAATATCGAGGGAAGTATCATGTGTTACATGGGGCGATTAGCCCGATGGAAGGGATTGGACCTGAAGATATTAACGTATCGAGTTTGCTGACGCGTCTGCAAGAGAACGAAGCGGTCAGTGAAGTGATTTTGGCGACCAACCCGAACATTGAAGGGGAAGCTACATCGATGTATCTATCGAGACTGCTCAAACCGACCGGGATTAAAGTGACGCGTCTGGCGCACGGACTTCCTGTCGGGGGCGATTTAGAGTATGCGGATGAAGTAACCCTCTCCCGGGCGATGGAAGGTCGCCGAGAACTATGAGGTGGTTTCGCAAACCTTTGCGGGATAGTTATGATCAACGGTTTCTAAGAGAACTGTTAGATGCGAAGGCGAAGTACGAAGCGAAGCGCTACATGCTTGAAGTGAGTGTTGAAGACACTGGTGAGTTGGCTGCTCAAGTGAAGCAGGCTGAAGCACTATACTTTTTTTATCTAAAGGAAGCAAAGCGACGACAAGTGTCCCTTTCTAATTTACGAACTTGAGACGAGGCGAAAGTCTCGTCTTTTTTCTCTATATAATGAAGGAACT
>NZ_LYTG01000049.1:0-2494 GCF_001816105.1 Exiguobacterium sp. SH31 | reverse complement strand
GAATTCGAGGAAGAGTTCGTCCTCTTCGATGGCGCGGCGCAAATCGTTGCCGAGCTGATGTCGCCGATACGAGTCGATATTAAAGCTCGAGGCGTAAAAGACGAATCGGTCCATCCCCGGCAAGTTCGTCCGACCGAGTGCCGTGTTGGCGTACTGCAATAGCTCTTCGGCGACGGTCGAGTCATGCGGATAGCGGCTGACTCCGATTGAGACGGGCGGGCGCCATTCGTACGGGCCGATTTGGATATGCTTCTCCCTGAGTTTGAGCAAAGATTGGCAGTTCATGATCAACGAGGGCTCGTCCGTGACATCGGGTAAGAGCAACGTAAATTCGTCCCCACCGAGATGGCCGACGAAACTACCGTTCGGCAATTGGTGGAGCAGGGAGGAGGTGGCCGCGACGATCCAGTCATCTCCGACGGCGTAGCCGAAGTCGTGATTGATCCGATGAATCGAGTTGAAGCTGATGGTCAGGACCGCGATGTGCTCGTGTTGGTCCATCCGTTCGCCCAACTCATGGAGAAACAGGCTCCGGTTCGGCAAACCGGTGAGCGAGTCGTGCATGGCGAGCTGCCAGATCTGTTCTTCTTGCGTCTTCAGACGGGTGATGTCGTGGGCGATGCTGATGACCGCCACGACCGTGCCGTCGTCGTCAAACTTTGGGATGAGGCGTTCCTCGACCCAATTGACATCGTCGTTGACGTTTGTTCGATAGAGGACTGTCGTTTCCTGCCCTGCTTCGACACTTGCATGGGCAGCCCGAACCTTGGCAAAGTCGCTCCGGTGAATCGCGTGATGGCAAGATGTCGGGTCCTCGCCCATCGCTTTCGGTGCCGTCTGGAACAACGTCTCAAATCCGGCGGTATAAAACTCGAGCTCCCCGGTCCGTAAATCTTTTCGATAGATGGACGCCTCGACATGCTTATACAAGTCGCGAAGACGTTCGACATCGCTCTTCAGGCGATCTTCCTGCGTGATGTCCCGGGCGATCCCGTAAACGCCGACGATCAAGTGGTTGTCATAGGCGGGGACGTTGGTGATTTGAAGCTTTAACATGCGGCCGTCCTTTCGTTTTGCCGTGCATGTATACATCGCTTCAGTTCCTGAGAGCGCGCTTGCGAAATGCGTTTGGATTCGTTCGGCGTCCGCTTCGGTCGTGAAGCGGGCGAAATGGGTGAACAGCTCACGTTTCGTGTAGCCGAGCATGAGCGACAGTTTCTCGTTGGCGTCGATGATGTTCCCGTGAATGTCGAGTAAGAAGACCGGATCGAGGTGTCCTTCGATGAAATGTTGGCCGCTCGCGGCGTCAGTGAGCTTGATCGGTAAATCAGTGGCAGCCAATCGAGATTTGAACGGATTGATCCAATTGAACCGAGTCATAGTTTCCTCCTTAATCTGAAATGTATCGAGTCAGGAACGGTGAAGCATTCCTAGTTTTCATTTCCAATCATTACAAAACAGCAGCGTTTACAAATATACGCATAATCTGACGAGTAGTAAATATGTTTGAGTGGACAGGTTTAAAAATGAGTAAAAATACCTAAAAGAATACGTTATTGAAGAATAATGATAACAATTTATATATATACGAACATATGCATAGAATTAAGAGAATATATTTTTAATGTATATTATTCCCAAACAATGATAGTGGGGTAATCGTAACCAGACGGTGATTCGAAGCGCTGCACGTGTCAGCCGACAGATCAGCATAGCGACAACACAAAACCGAGCGAATCATGAGTCTCAAAGTATACACCTAATTCAAGGAAAGGCCATAACATTCGTAAATGCGATGTGCATCACATGATAAACGGTCACAATCGAGCGGATCGACGACCTGGATCGTGCGGTGACATGTCTTCCACGGACAAAGCGTAAGGATAAAACCTATCCTCTGATTTCATGGTAACTGGTGTTCGCTACATCACGCTCTATTCGAAATAAGCAATTTACTGCAAACGAAAAAGGCAAGTCCCTCAAACGTGAAGGATTTGCATTTTTGTCGTTCATTTCTTCTCGACGGCATGCCCGCCGAACTCGTTCCGGAGCGCGGCGACGACCTTGCCGGAGAACGTGTCTTCTTCGAGCGAGCGTTGGCGCATCATGAGCGACATGGCGATGACCGGTGCTGGGACGCCGTATTCGAGCGCCGTCTCGACCGTCCACTTGCCTTCACCCGACGCGTGCATGACCCCTTTGATCGCATCGAGCTTTGCGTCCTTGTGGAACGCGCTCTCGGTCAACTCCATCAACCAGGAGCGGACGACCGAACCGTGATTCCAGACACGGGCGACTTGTTCGTGGTCGTAATCGAATGGGCTCTTCTCGAGGATCTCGAACCCTTCGGCGATCGCCTGCATCATGCCGTACTCGATGCCGTTGTGGATCATCTTGAGGAAATGACCGCTACCACTCGGACCGGCGTACAAGTAGCCGTTGTCCGTCGACACGTCTTGGAACAACTCCTCGATCTTGCCGAACGCCTCGATAT
>NZ_LYTG01000048.1:0-4680 GCF_001816105.1 Exiguobacterium sp. SH31 | reverse complement strand
AATGAACTGAGCCCCGTAAAATGGACAGTTTAATAAAAAGCCCGTATGTCCTATACGGCGATTAGATGGCCCCGATATTGTTCCGGGGTCATCTTTTTTAGGTTCCACTGACCGCGTTCGCAGTTGTAATAGTTTATGTAGTCCCCGACCATTTCTCTGACCTGCTCGATTGATCCACACGATCGGTTGGTGACATAGTCCTTCAAATGGCCAAAGAATGATTCAATTGGTGCGTTGTCGAGACAGTTGCCTCGACGTGACATGGACTGGACCAGTCCAAGGCTGCGAACGAGTTGTTGATAGTCCGGATGTGTATAGTGGAAGCCTTGATCCGAATGGATCATCGCCTCGGGATGCAGATTCCCTTGGAGGTGATCTTCAAGTTTTTCCATCGTCTGAAAGACGAGGTCCATGTGAAGGCTTGCGGACAGCTTGTGCGCCACGATCTCACGCGTGGCCGACGTCCTTCACGCATGACAGATAGACGTTCTCGCCGGAGGCGATCGGGAGGTAGGTGATGTCGGTCACGAACACCTTTCCAGGCTCGCTCTGTCGGAACTGACGGTTCAACAGATTCGGCACGACGCGATGCTCGTGCGTCGCCTGAGAGAGCTTCCGATAAGGATTCATCCTCCGGATTTTGGTGACGATGTTATACTTGCGCATCAGTCGGAGAATCCGTTTGTGGTTGATCCGGACGCCGAGTGTCGCGAGCACCTCCATGTACAGCCCCCGATAACCGACTTTACCTTTATGGCTGTCGTGGATTTGCTTGAGGAGTGTCGCGTCTAGGTAATCACGCTCCTCCCGGAGGGACTCCGCCTCGGCACGGTTCAACCAGGCGTAATAGCCACTCCGGCTCACGCCGGCGATCTCACATAGTGGGCGGACGAGGTACTTCAGCTATGCGATGCGGATGACGGTGTTGATGGCCTGATATTTCGCTGCTGGTGTCAGTTCGTATGTTTCGCCTGCCCTTCTAACTTCTCTAGCTTTTTTAAGAGTTCATTCTCTGCCGTCAGGTACTTGATTCTTGCCTCTGCCTTCGCTAACCGTCTCTCCATCGACTCGTCTGTTTTCGGGCGTCCACCTCCCAGAGCCTTTCCACGTTTGTCGTTCAGGAGACCGTCTTCCCCGTCTTTTCGATATGTTCGGCGCCATCGTTCCAACGCGGACTTCGCCTTCCTGTTCCCAATTACCGTCAGGTCGAATCCAGCCTCCGTGAAGATCTGCCGGGGTCCCTTGCCGTCCATGTTTTCAAGCACGGCCTTTATTTTGAATTCACCGGTGTATTGGATCGAGCGTTCTGAAACCGACGAAACGTTCGGGTTCGACTCAAGCTGATCAATTTGATGGATATTGAAAATGATTTTGCTCATGGTTGTTTCTCCCGTCTAAATGAATAGGTTCATTATAGCGATTCGTGCGTATACGAAAAACCCCGAATGTGAACTGCCCCATAAAAGTTGGACATAAAAATCCAACTTTTATGGGGTGTTTTTATGGTCAAATTTACGAAGGCTTTCAAAATTCATGTGGCCGAACGCTACTTGACGGGCAAAGACGGATGCACAACGTTAGGAAAAGAGTTCGGGGTGGACCGTAAGAAAGTCAGTCAATGGGCACTCCTCTATGAGCGCTGGGGCGAGACGATCTTCAATCCGTCCTATACAGCCCACTCGCCGGCGTTTAAACTAAGGGTACTAAACGATATGGCGGACAACGGGCTGTCCTTGATCGACGCGGCCCTGAAGTACAGGCTGTCCTCTCCCGGGATGATCTCCAACTGGCGATCCACATACGAACGGGAGGGGCCCGAGGGCCTGGCCGCCAAGCCGAAAGGACGTGCCCCGATGCCGAGACGGAAGAAGCAGGAGCCCAAAGAGATGACGGAGGTCGAGAGGCTCAAGGAACGGGTCGAGTTCCTCGAGATGGAGAACGCAGCGTTAAAAAAATTGAAAGCCTTGGTTCAAGAAGAGGAAGCGCGACGAACGGGATCAAGGCCCAAGTGATCGACGAGCTACGGGCCACCTATCCTGTACCGGGGCTCCTTCAGGTGCTCGATATGGCTCGAAGCGTCTACTATTATTGGCGGACGCGCCTGACGGCCGATGACAAGTATGCGGACGTGAAGGAAGCGATCCGGACCCTCTTCCACGAACACGAAGGACGTTGTGGCTATCGGCGAATCCATGCGCTACTCGAGCGCCAAGGTTTCAGGCACGACCCGAAAACAGTGTTGCGTCTTATGGACGAGCTCGGTCTCAAGTGCCTCGTCCGCATGAAGAAATATCGTTCCTACAAGGGAGAGGTCGGAACGATCGCAGCGAACCTCCTCGAACGGGATTTCCAGGCCACAGGCCTAAACCAGAAGTGGGTGACCGATGTCACCGAGTTCCACCTTTTCGGGGAGAAACTCTATCTCTCACCGATGATGGACCTGGCAAACCGTGAAATCATCGCCTATACGATGTCAGATAAGCCTAAGTATCCATTCATCGGCGAGATGTTGGACCAAGCCATCGCGAGACTCGATAGCGATAGAAGGCCGATCCTCCATTCTGACCAAGGCTGGCAATACCAATTTCGAGCGTTCACGGCGAAGCTTCGCGAACACGGCATCACCCAAAGCATGTCCCGAAAGGGCAACTGTCTCGACAACGCGGCCATCGAGAGCTTCTTCGCCGTGCTCAAGTCCGAGCTACTCTATCTCAGGAAGTTCGAGGACATGGCTCATTTCAAACAGGAGCTCGAGCGCTACATCGAGTACTACAATCATCGTCGCATCAAGAAACGACTAAAAAACCTGAGCCCGGTGGAATACCGGACCCAGGTTCTCGAAGTCGCCTGACAAATTATTTAGTGTCTAACTTTTTTGGTTCAGTTCAAATGGGTCACTTATTTCAAGTGTCCTTCATTCGGGGTTCAGTTCAATTTATATGTGAAGGGCATTTTTTTCTTACTTTAGTTTCTCATTTTTAATAAGTCACCCCTAGGACGAAGGGCCTCAATGCAATATATGATTCTGGGACGTTAATCCATCGCTCTAGATATGGATCATAGTAACGACCACTTTTGATTCCTTCTCTTGAATTCCATTTTTCTTCAAATAAGTAGTCTTTCTCACTTCTTAAATACATCTCTAAGCGCTCATCTGAATTTTCATGCTCGTCCAGTCCCTTTGTATCTGGTCCCAAATGTTCTTCGAGCTCCTCAGAGAGGACCATTTTTCAGGATCAACCAAGAATCTAAGACCCTCATAGAGGGAATCGAACTTGAGGAATTCTCGTCTTGTTTCAAATTCTTTGGAGTCTCGCCATTCGTATACGGTCAGCCAGCGTTGAGCGAAATCGAACAACCTGAATGTACCTTCGCTTAAGTCAGGTTCGGCCTTATCATGAGTTACGATTTGTTCTGAATCGTCTGAGTACTTGATATAGTATATGAGTTCACCCGACAGCTCTTCATTCTCTAGAAAATCAAAAAGTTTCATTTCTTTATCATTGAGTAATTCTAGCAAAGAGATTTCCTGTTCAGAATTCATCTCTCGATACATGACGACTAGGTTTTTAATGCTACAGATATTCAACTTCAGTACCTCCAATACTGTATTTTTGGATAGAATTGCGTTACTCGTGGATTCTTATTTGACACATCAGCGTACTTCTGAATACCCCTTACCATCTACATATACGTCATATTGAAAGAATGTCTCGCCTTTATTTTTCAAAAAGTTATTTGCAATCTTTGACTTTTTCCCATGAAGAGTTTTCGAAAGGGCGTTTAATATCTGTGTGTTTGTTGTATCGGGTTGGAAAAATGTCTGCGGCTTTGATTTTCCAGGACCGGACGTCCCGATCCAATATCTAAGGTCATGACGATATAACATATGCCCAAATCTCTCATTCTTTAGTATAAGCGTTTTTTTGGCGCCTGGTAATACATTTGGGAATGGGATATGGTCCTTGTTTTTGCATGTATGCTTTTGCTGCATCTAGACCTGGCTTTGTTGTTATTATTTTTTGATTTAACTTTTACCGTCTCAACTAAGTCTCCTTTAGTATCTTTGTCATCTTTAGGTTTACGGATTTGTACACGTCCCTGCTCTATAAACTTTGAAAGAGCTTTAAACAATGCACGGCGTTGCACAGATACTGTTGGTTTAGGAGCTAGGATTTCTATGGAGTCTCCGTTTGACTCTATATAAAATCCATCTACTATTGTCTCTTCTATTGTGTCATCTCATTGCCGTTCGAGTGGAACTTGAATCCATAGTCCGCCCGTTTCCCCGTCACGACCTCTTTCACCGCATTTGTTACATTGGACGTCAGTTTCGTCGTCTCGGAATTATCTAAGGGTGTATTCGAATATGAGGTGATGCATGTCCATTGGCTCATCAAGTATCGGTTCGAGGATTGGGGTGTGCCTGAAGACGGGGCATGGGAGAAGGAATGGTGATCCGGGCTCATGCGTGAGCGTCTAACGCCTTGTGGCGAAGTCGCTCATCGCACCGCTGCCCCCCTGACGGCCCGATAACAAGAGCTGCTGGCTCACCGCCGCATCTCTATGTTCCTGGCCCTTTCTGACGGGAGGCACGGAGCGTAAGAGCAACGTCAAAAGCAAGAGCGTGGGCGCGTCTAACGACACGTAAAAAACACCATTCGGCCGAATGGTGTTTTT
>NZ_LYTG01000047.1:0-6736 GCF_001816105.1 Exiguobacterium sp. SH31 | reverse complement strand
TATAAAAATTAATGTCACGTATTCATATAATCACTGTTTGATCCATTTCGCGCTTCGTCCAAGTCCTGATGGGGCGATGATCCCTTCATCACGTAATTCACGAAGGACACGGTTGATGGTCGCCTCACTGATGTCGGGACAGGCTTGTCGAATATCTGATTTGGTAAACGGGACAATTCTGCCTTCGACGAAGCGCCTGATTCGAACGGTCTTGTTTTGACTGCCTGACGTGACGATGCCAACGCGCTCCTCAAGCTCTTTATAGGCCGCAAGAATCACGCTCAAAAGATAGTTGATCCATGGGAACGGGTCTTGACGATTCTCATGCCAGTGAATGGATGATAGCCGAAGGGACTCATAGTAGTCCTCTTTTCGTTCTTCGACAATCTTTTCAAGACTGATATAACGGCCGACCTCGAAGCCATATTGATAGAGCATCAACAAGGTCACGAGACGGGCCATGCGGCCGTTCCCGTCATTGAACGGATGGATGGATAAAAAGTCGAGCACGAACATACCTGTCAGGATGAGCGGGTCGACGTCCTCGTTTTGACGACGCTCTTTCAGACTATCGCACAAGGCTTGGATAGCAGCGGGTGTCTCAAACGCTGGAACAGGTACGAAGCGTGTACGACGTGTACCGTCGGGGAAGGTCTCGCTAATCTCGTTGTCGACATTCTTCCATCGCCCGCCCTCAATCGGAACGAACTTGTAGAGCTCCTTATGAAGCTGGAGCAAGATGTTCGGGTTGAGCGGGATGTCCTGAGCCGACGCATGGATCAAGTTCAAGACATCCCGGTAACCGGCAATTTCCGCTTCCGAGCGGTCGGCCGGGTCCGAAGTCTTCGACATGATGGTGTGTAAGCGACTCTCTGTCACAACGATCCCCTCAATCGCATTGGAAGCCTTTGTCGATTGGATGACCGCCACGTCACGCAAGGTGTTCAGGATTTGAGGCGCCTGTTGTTTATAGAGGTCTTGTTTGCCTTTATATTCATTGATACGACCGATCAATCGTACGGTCTCCATCGGTAAGGCCAGCTCGGCCAGGTACTGATAATTATAATTGCGCATAGGAATCCCCTCATTAATCATTATAATGAATTAAACATAGTCATTTCGTTCGGATATGACTATGTTTAATCTTAGTATAACCTATTTAAACTGTATTCAAATGAATTAAACATGTTCATTTCTATAACAGATGACTATGTTTAATGATTGATGACCTATATATTAACCCCTTAGCTTTTGAAGACTGATTCGCTTTAAAATCTAAACGAGATGTTGATAAAGAGAGTCGTGAGTCTTAATAGTGAAAGACGTTTCAAAGTCAGTTGCCACCACGTATAAAGATTGCAGGACGAAGCAGGACAAAAAACGCATCCCTCGATTTCACGAGGATGCGTTTGATTAATATGACTCTATTTGATTCGTCGCATGAGCATGATTACTCTCCGACCATGCCATCTCCGTCATTGTCTTGCATATAAGGATACAACCAATGGCTGCTTCTGATTGGCATACTGAATCCAGCATCTTTGGCTTCTTGGATCGTCACTTGTCCGTTGCCGTTCGTGTCGACGCTTGAGACGTCTCCACTCTGTTCTGCGGCCACTACTGGTTCACTTTCTGTCGCGACAACAGTGTTCTGCTCGGTCTCTGTACTTGCGGCTGCAGCGGCAATCTGTTTTTTCGCTTCCGTCTGTGCAGCAGCGACTTCTTTCTCTGCCTGTTTCTCAGCGTTCGCAATGGCTTTCTTAAGCTCAGCCTCGTGTTTCTTCTGCATCTTTGTTTCTGCTTCTTTTACTTCTTGCGCCGTGACTTTATCGGCGTCCTCTAATTTCTTGGTTAAGGATGCGATTTCGGTCTTATAGTCTTTGACCACCAGCTTCATATCGTCATATTCCGCTTGAAGACTCGTAAGTTGTTCCTTCACTTCAGCGACTCCTTGCTCACACTGTTCCGCACTGATCGCGGGTTCTTCTAAGCTGAATGCCCATCCCCAGAACAATAGAAAGAAGACCGTGATCAGCACGCGTCTTGCTATCGTAAATTTTTGATGCCACCACATCAAGAAAAGTCCGACAGGGAATAAAAAGATTAGCATTAGGACGATAAACCAGGTTGATTTATAAAATTTCATATCCATTCCTCCTCCACTAGCGAGTATATAATAATCGGATACTCTTTAAAGCATAATTTTACAAATTAAGACAATAGAAAATAGTGTTTTTTAAAATTTGTCCATTTAAGAATTTCAGGTAGAAGTTCGACATTATTCGACGGAAATAATGAGTAGAGGACGCTACTAGAGATCTTATATATAAACTGTGAAGAAATTAAAACCAAGTCTACTTTCATTTTTTCGATGC
This sequence comes from Exiguobacterium sp. SH31, assembly GCF_001816105.1. NCBI lineage: Bacteria > Bacillati > Bacillota > Bacilli > Caryophanales > Exiguobacterium > Exiguobacterium sp. SH31. The sequence goes on along the minus strand of NZ_LYTG01000047.1, from coordinate 4,361 downwards.
AGAAAACCCCGATGCGGTATATTCATAGTCACGTATAATTGAAGAGCTATTTAACAAATAGAGGATTATAATTATGGTATGTTGGATAATTTTTCAATTATGAGTATCTTGAATTGTATATACACAAAAAAGGAGAAGTGAGGATGAAAAAGTTTGATTTAAATATTGAACAAGTCCTGGAGAACTGGGAAGTGTATCATGCGCTTCGAGAAATCATCGCAAACGCTCTAGATGAACAGACCATCACCCAGACTGAGGAGATTCAAATCAATTTGGGTAATGACGGGAAATGGCGAATTCGTGATTTCGGACGAGGGCTACAATACATACACTTCACACAGAATGAAAATCAGGAGAAGTTAAGCCATCCCAATCTAATCGGCCGATTCGGTGTAGGTCTCAAAGACGCCATGGCGACGTTCGATCGCCACGGTATCGGTGTCGAAATTTTATCGAAACACGGAAGATTTACATTAGGGAAAAGCACCAAGCATGCTTTTGAGGATGTGATGACACTCCATGCCTACATCGAAGAACCGCTTGACCCCCGCTTTGAAGGAACAGAGTTTATTCTGACAAATGTACCGAAAGATGAGGTTCAGAAGGCCAAACAACTGTTTCTCGTATTCAGTAATGAAGAAACACTCTCGGCCGTTCAATACGGTGAGATTTTAAAAAGAAGAGGCGAAACGTCAAATATTTACATCAATGGTGTGAAAGTAGCCGAAGAAGAGAACTTTTTGTTCTCCTATAATATTACGTCGTTAACGAAGGCAATGAAAAAAGAACTGAACCGGGAACGTACCAATGTCGGGAGAACTGCTTATTCGACGAGGGTCAAACAAATTCTTTTAGAGAACCAAGAACCGCATACGACCAAAATGCTTGTTGAGTCATTAAATCGATTTACTGCAGGTGAGATGCCCGTCGAACTATCCTGGAAAGATGTAGCCATCCATTCGTGTAAGATTTTGAATGCGCGTGAAGATGTCATTTTCATGACCCCTTCTGAAGCCATGCATCATTCTTCGATTGCTGATGATGTGAGTGGGTATGATTATCGCATCGTGACCATTCCTGATAATTTGAGCAGTGCTTTGGCCAATACAAAAGATATTACAGGGAATCCGATTCGAGATATACGTACCTTTGTGGAAGAGATGCGTGAGAATTTAACGTATGAAGTGATCCCATTAGAGATGTTAAGTGAGGAAGAGCGATCAATTTGGAACATGAAAGAACATATTTTAGGGCTCATCGGAAACTTGCCGCCTCATGTAACTGACGTGAAATTAGTAGACAGGATTCATTTTGCATTTGATCGGAATGAGACACTTGGACTGTGGCAAAGCGATAGTGGGACGATTTTGATTGCACGGTCTCAGTTAAGATCGTTAGAGGCTTTTGCAGGTACACTTCTTCATGAAAGAGCCCATGCTAGTAGTGGGAGACCGGATGTAGATCGTGGGTTCGAATTTGAATTGACGGATTACATTGGAAAACTGACGTCGATGCTACTGCAGCAAAAATCAGTAGGCCACAATCAAATTGAACTTAGTGTGACTAGCACGTCATCTAGAGAGTTAGAACGCAAACCATCATCGCCTGGTTTCTTTAAACGACTCTTCGGTAGCGTAAAAAGATAGAAATAAAACAAGTAATATTTAAGGAAACACTGACTTTTAGGGGGGAATGGCTATGAATTTAATCAGTGACAGAATTTATCTACGTTTGTTAAAAGAATCAGATGCACAGATTTTTTTAAATGCCACTCAAGATCAAGAAATTAGATATATGACTGGGACAAAGTGTTCATTCACTCTCGAGCAAATTCACAAGCACATCAGTAACATAAAAAAAGATACATCACGTTATGATTTTGCTGTTTGTCTCAATGGAACCAATCAGATGATTGGGGAGTTATCGATTTTTGATATAGACGAGGAAAATCGAAAAGCAGGCTTTAGAATCTCGATGGCTGCTACTGGTCTAACAGGAAAAGGATTCGGTTCAGAAGCAACTCGACTGGTTTTAAAATTTGTTTTTAAGGAACTTAGACTGAATCGGTTACAGTTAGAAGTATTTAGTCATAATTTACGAGCCATCAGAGCCTATGAGAAGGCTGGTTTTATCAGAGAAGGTGTTTTAAGAGAGGCATTGTTCTACGATGATGTTTATTCAGATGAGATTATCATGTCAATTATCGAAAGCGACTATATGAAACAAACCGAATAAAGTCGCTAATCTAAGCAATTTATACGTCAAATGTGCAAGATAAAATGTATATTTTTTTGATCAATCGTTCTTATGGAATCACCAAAAGTAGACGTGACGTCAACTTTATAATCTGATATCCGACAAAAGTTACATGCGATACCAAAAGGCTTTTAGAGGTATAAGCTATTCTAGAGAGTTTGAAAAAAAGGTACTAGAACATTTCTTGAAACACAGATTGGTATATACGACATCGGATGTTCCCATACCAGCTTGATTATTTTATGTTCGAAGGGGAGCGGATTCCCTTCAACAAAGATTTCGCTGGGAGAAACGAACAGATCATCCACGCGTTGATCGAGAAGATTCGGCTCGATAAAGTGCACGGAAGACGAAACTAAACACGAAAAGACATTCTCTTAAGGGTGGAGAATGTCTTTTTATGAAGGGGTTGTTGTTTTAATTTTCGATTATGATCATTGTTCGATCATCTTTTATCGAATGGCTATATTTAAACTTAAAAGTTAGATACAAGTGATTTTGAATACGTCAATTTCTTCCCCTGAATCTAATCTCACAGTTTCGACATGAGCCCAACCTCTTTTTTTGTAATAGACAGATGCATGTTCCGTTCTTAAATAAAGTTCAGGGAATCCCAACTCTTTGACCACATCAAGAGTTCGCGCAATTAATTTCTGACCTATCCCCCGGTTACGACACTCTGGCTTCGTGTATAGGGACGCAAGCCAAGGTCCATACATTTCTCTACTCTTTAGATCGTTTTCAAATATTGAAACCGTTCCTAAGCAATGCTCATTCTCCAAGGCGATAAGGGTGATAGGGAATGCGTGAGTACCCGTATTTGAAAAGTGATTGCGTACATCATCATATCGCATGATGCTTCCGGTATTTATTACGAATTCTTCATAGATTATCTCAGAAACTTCTTTTATTTTGTCAGGATGGTTTGATAGGAAATCAATTTTCATTAAGACGCTCCTTATTTATACATTCTCTAGACTTAAATCATCTCTCTTTGACTCGTCAGTGCTCGCTTCAGTCGTCGCGACTACCGTCTCGGTTTGTGGAGCAGTTTCTTCCACTTTCTCATTCGTGGAAGACTGGTACATCCGGCTATCAGTAGTACGACTAGAGATAGGACTAAATAAGTGAATTTCATTTTCTACTCTTTCGTACATAGTATGTATAGGCGTATATACTTAGATAGATCTACATACACATCAATCAATTATATCCGCTGCATCCTCACAATGCGCCAATTCTTCAAGTTTTGGGCTTCCATGTGGTTTGTGACCCGTTCAATCATTCTCATTTTTTCGGTCCGAGAAAAATTGAAAGCATCTTCCGGGAGTTCCAACTCGACCTCGAGCGTGACTTTGACTTTCTTTTTTCGTTTGTTGAATCGACGAAGCAGGTAATGCTCAAGTTGATCGATGACTTCCGCGTCATAGATGCCATCAGAGGACTTCAAAGCGATGTTCAACCAAGGATTGAGTCGATCGATGTACGCTTCAAGTTCTTGGGGTGTCGTATTTAAGTATGTCCAAAGGTGATCAAATCGCAGTGTTTCCGTCTTGTAAAACAGTCTAATCCACTCTTGAAGATTCATGAGATAACTCCTTTTTTGATTTAAGTGTATCTCGTGTTATGGATGGCAAACAGTGACGAGTTTATGTACAAATCGAATACTGTTCTTGAAAACCTTAGAAGGTGTTGCACACGAAAGTTCGTCGACCAAATCTGTCAAAAACGTTCTTTGTTTTGGAATTTCATTTCATCTATTGCTTCTTTTTTAGATCCAGGTCAGTGGTAAATCGATAGCTGCTTCCCGCATATATCAACGTCTCACTGAAAATCATCCCGTTCATGATAGTGCGATATGGCATGGAGGAGCACGACGTATGTGTCTATAGATGGTGTGTCGCCTCCGACCGACTCTCTCCATCCTTATAGATCGGACTAGTTGATGTATCTTGTTTATTGTCATTCGTTTGTGCTTTTTTGAACTCATTCTATCAAATGAAAAAATCAATGCGCATCGCTTTTCTTAAAAAAGGACTCTCTTTTCATCGTTTCTACTAGATGTGAGCCCCAAGTTAGTGTTTAAAGTACTCAATAGTATGTTG
>NZ_LYTG01000046.1:0-7164 GCF_001816105.1 Exiguobacterium sp. SH31 | reverse complement strand
GAAATGTGTTTCCGAATGTGGACTTGCGTCACATCGCATTGAACGATGAAGTAAAGGAAGACTTGATTTTTAATCAGTCTGCTCAATTACCGAAAGAAATCATTTATGAATTCAATACATCATTGAAACCTGTACTAAAGGATAACCAGATTCTTTTTTACGAAGAGGATGCCCTTGTCATCACGATGCCTGTCCCTGAAATGCAGGACAGTGCAATCGATGAGAAATCAGGACTTCCCGCTCGCTCTTTTGATATCGCATATGAACTCACGGAAGTGAATGGCACTTCATATGAACTTAAAATCGTGCCTGATCAAGAGTGGTTGAATGATCCAGCGCGAGTCTATCCGATTTATGTCGATCCGACACTAGCTCGTGACGCGACCCTCGATACGTTTGTATCAAGCAAGAACCCGACCACGAACATGAACAAGTTTTGGAGCTCGTCTCGTGGCGAGTACGTGTTATGGGTTGGCTATTATGATACTACTACAGGTACAAACTATGGACTCATTAAATTCCCTGCCCTTACGGATTTGAGAGGTGCCACTGTTAGTTCGGCAGAAGTGAATTCATATGTCACATGGAGTTATTATGGAACTCAACAAAATGGACTGTGGCTCGATCGCGTGAATGCGAACTGGTCTGAGACAGGCGTCACCTGGAACACACGCCCCTCATCGACGAATCTTGGTTCAACGAATGTCGCACGCAATCAATGGGCGAACTTTGATGTGACATCTTTCGTTTCTCAGGTGGCTGCTGGAAGCCGAACAGATTATGGGTTCAAGTTCCATACGAACGGTAACGGGACGACACATTGGAAACAAATTACAGCCTCTGAAACTGGGACAAACCGTACTCGATTGAACGTCACGTACAGTTATCCGAAGATGGCCTCGATCTCCACAGAAGGCTTCTTGACGACCCCGACTTCATCTACTGGTCATGTCAATGTATCGTGGCCAGCGATGGCTGGGGCGACAGGATACCGCCTACAGATGTTTGATGGGAAAGGTTGGCAGACAGTTTACAACGGGACAGCCCGATCTTATACAACAAAAGATAAAGGGATGTTCCCAAAGACTACTCAGTACGGAACGAAAGAATCATCAACTGGTGGGATCAAGTTCCGCAACGGCGACGGACAGGAACTTCCAGTCGATCCATCTACCTTCTTTAATAGTAGTAGCGGAACGACAACGAACACGTTATCATACCAATTCCGTGTCATCGCAGACTACAAGTTGGGTAGTGGCTCAGCTTCATCGACGGCTAAACGTTCGTTGCAAGAACTGATTCCAGACGTGCCGACGAATCTAGCAGTTACTGCCGGGGATACGACAGCTGACGATCGTGGACAATTTGCATTGAGCTGGGATGAGTCAGAGCATGCAACAAGCTATGATGTCTACGTGTTTAACGGTTTCGCCTACGAGTTGATTGATAATGTCACCACAACGAGCTGGAGCCCGAACGGAAAACGTCTCTTCCCTACGACGGCGCAAATCAATGCCATGCCAGTCAATACACGGACAGCATTCCGCAAAGGTGATGGACAAGATTTCCCTGGCGACCCTCGCCCGTTGTATCGAAAGAACAACCCGGACCGAACAACCTATCATAATATCCTCCACTATTACTTCCGCGTCTACGCGAAATCGTCGAAAGGCCAGAGTGCCGGATCTGACGTCCGTACGTTCAACGTACCGGCAACCCGGGTGACGACGGAAGGCGTTGGCTATTCGGATAACCGGAAGACCAACACCGGTTTCTTGTTCACTAGCTGGCAACCCGTTCCTGGTGCTGCAGGATATAACGTGTATTTGTATAACGGAAAAGAGTATGACTTGGTCGAGACCGTCCCGAGTGACGTGACCACGTGGCATTCTCGAAACAAGAAATTATGGCCACTTGCCGGTCAGTCTTACAAATTGAACAATAACGGAGTTGTCGGGCAAGGAGGAGAACTCCCTGTCGATCCAAGCTCGAACTATGTCTTGTCAGGCGGGAAGTATGGGAAGCATACCAACTATTGGATCCGTGTGACCGCTCATCGTCGCGCGGTCCAGCCAGCTGTATTATTGGCATCGAACTTTGTCGCCGAAGGGAACTTGAATCGGAGCCTCCCGACGACACCACGTATCTTAAAGGTAGATGAGCCGGATCTTGGTACAGAAGAGTTTTATCCAATGCTTGATACCTCGATTGGCTCGTTCAACGTCATGAAAGAAAATCAGTTCTTGGAAGAGACGGATGAAGTGCTTCCGGGACGAGGGCCGGCTGTTGAAGCGAGTCGCTACTTTAACTCGAAGTCGATCCGATTCGGCATGTTCGGGCTTGGATGGAGCAGCGGGTTGGAACGACGACTCGAGATTCCGACAGAAGACAAACCGAAAGTCATTCGCTATATCGATGCTGACGGCAGCGGTCACTTGTTCCTCCGTACGTTTGTTCAAGAGAATGGAAAGACGGTCGAGAAACTTCTGCCGCCGACCGGAATCGATTATGAGTTCAGCATTGAGAACAACGGTTCACAATATGTCATTCAAACGAGTGATGGTCATCGTGAAATCTACAATCAAACTGGCCAACTAGTCGGGATGGAATATGACGCGAAAGAGAACGGGAAAAAGAATAACGTCCGTTTCGACTATTCAGATGTACAAGGTGTTAAACGTTTAACAACCATCTATGCGGCGAGTGACACGGGCACGACCTCACCGAACCGCCTTACCTTTACCTATAATGACAAAGGCTGGGTCGAGGCGATGACAGCGACCGCGTCTTCGGATGAGAAAGTTGACTCGCGCACGTATCGATACACATACGATGCTTGGGATCGTTTGACATCTGTTGATAGCTTTAGAGGGTCAACCCCGATTGAGACATACGGTTACGCCTATACGGAGAGTGTCAACACGATTGAAGAGACGGGCGAGGTCGCGGAGCGTCCAGATTTCCCATCTTCAATCAATCGCTTGATTTTGCCGGGCCATACCTCAGCCGAACCAAATGAAATTGTCGGTGAATTCGATAATGCGATCCCATCGATTGTCCAAGAGGTAGATGGTACACGCAATGCCTATGAGAAGACGTCGGGTGATTCAAAAGAGCGCATGGTCTACAAAGTTGCGACCGTCGATTCAAAAGATGATCAAGTCATGACACCGATTGTCTACACATTTAATGATGTGGGCCATTTGATTGAAGAGGCAGAAGGCGATGAGAAAACAATTTATGAGTGGAAAGACCATCGAATCATAAGCGTTAAAAATCCGGACGGTTCTGTCGAATCGACCACGTACGATGATCGGGATACGGCTGACGTCGACAAGACGACGGAGTTAGACGGAAATGTACTCGTAGAGAAAGATGCCACGTCGATCACGACCTATGAATACGCTGAGAATGGGGACGACCTCCTCCGAATCGAAGATGAGTTCGGTTTGGCCGAAGAAGTGGCCTTGAACGAGGATCGTGAAGAAATCGTCGATCATGAGGAACCAGAGGAACGAATTGGGTTCACAGAGTATGACAATCGCGGAAACGTCACGCGAACAGGTGTGGGATTAACGCCAGGCGTCAATCTGTATCCAAACGGTAGCTTTGAAGTAACGGAGACGGTGACTCCAGGAGTGCTTGTGGATGGCGGTCGTAATGGTAAAGCGCTTCAGTTGAACAACGCGACGTTCACAAGAGAAGTCAACATTAAAACTGGTCACCCGTATAACTTGGGTATCGATATGAAGACATCAGGCACGTCGAAAGGAAGTGTCACGCTCACGCTCTTGAATAGCTCGAATGTCGTAACTGAAACTTATACGATTCGTCCAATGGGCAATTTAGGGGAATGGACAAGACGATTCGTCGAGTTCACAGCAAAAAATGGGGCCGTCAAAGCTCGAATCAACATTATCTCTGAGAATGGATCGACCTTGTTTGACGAGGTGCAACTCGACACTGCGAAACAAGGGCATGCCGTCTCGGCCTCGGCGTTCAACCATGTCGAACAGGGCGGATTCGATGGCCTCAACAAATGGCAGTTGGTGAAGGCTACAGCAAGCTCGACAGGTTATATGAGTGAGAGTGGCTTGAACCTTCAACCTGATGGAACGGCGAAACAAACCATTTTTGTTAACCAATCGATAGCAAAACCGTTCTATGTGAGTGCCTTGGCACAAAAGGCTTCGAAAACAGATTCACTGAACGTGGTGGCGACATATGAGGACGGAACGACGGTACAGAAGACAGCCGCATTCCATGCCTTAGACTATACTGGAAAAGACAACGACGCGACATGGCAACGTCAAACCATCCAATTGACCTCAGATGAGAACAAGAAGCTCGTGAAAATCGAACTCACTATTAAGAATAACTCGACTAGCACCATTCTTATCGATGCGGTCAGAGCGTCAATCGGACGAGTCGTGTCTGACTCGACATATGACAAGCAAGGAAACCACGTCTTAAAAGACGCCGGGCTGACGAAACTTCCAGTGACCAATACGGTCGACGCGTTCGGGAATGTCTTAACCGTCGGTCAAGGGAATCGCACACGGACGAACACCTATGATCTATTAGGGCGTTTGAAGACGACAACCGCAGAGAACGGGACTGTCATTTCCTATGATTACAATAAAAAAGGTGAGGTCACACAAAAGGTATTTGATGGGACACTCACTAAATATGGATATTTGAAAGGTCGTATCACTTCGGTCATTCGTCCAGGGGGGCAGAAGTATGCGTATGAATATGCGCCTCACACTGGTAACTTAATAAAAACGCTTCTCCCTTCAGGGAACAGCCTATCTAAAATTTACGACGACGAAGGGAATATCATTGAACTGCAAGAGACAACAAAGGTAGAGAGTACTGATCCGACAAGTGAGACGGGAACGGAAGAAAGTATTAAAACGACGAGCCGATTCAAGTATGCATATGATTCATCTTCTGGTGACATCCTCTCGGTTCAAATGGGAAATGATAGCTCGAAACAGAAGAAGTACGAATATGACCCAGGTGACGAAGAAAATGACGAAATTGGTAAAGGACGTCTGTTGAACCTGACGGATTACCATGGAGTGCTCCAGACATGGGATTACGAAGATGTGAATGGTGTCGGGACAGAGCTTCCACTCTCAATGACGTTAGCGGGAACGAAGCGTGACTTCACCTATGACATCGCCAAACGGAACCATGGGGTAACTGTCGATAGTCAACATTGGGCTTTCCGCCATAATGAGGATGGTAAGACGACGCAGATTACCATGCCAGGACAAGCCGGTGAGTCGCTCGTCGAGTTCGATGAGACTGGTGCCGTATCAGCATGGTCCGCCTCTGCTGGTGACAAACAGATTGCATTTGAGCGTTATAGTTACGACCAATATGGCAACCTGTCAAGTTTAAAGAAAGATGGACAAACTGCGAGTTACTCCTATGACGCGATGGATCAATTGGTCGAAGAGAAGACACTAGACGGACAGACGATCAATTACACATACGACAAACGTGGAAATCGCACACACATCAACAACCAAGTTGTAGCTAAATTTGATGAATCCAACCGGATGACCGAGTTCGAGAGTCAAGCCATTACGTATGATGCAGACGGGAACCGGATCAATGACGGACGTCTGAAATATTCATGGGACGGTCTAGGGAAACTGACGGCGATTGAAGAAGTCAACGGCACAAAGAAATGGCAGTTCATGTATGACGAACAAGGGCGCCGTATCCAGAAGACGGGGCCGAACGGCACGATTCGCTTCCATTACGATGGAGACTCGAACCGACTGATGGCCGAGACAGATACGGCCGGCAAACCAATCCGAGAGTACGTCTATAACGCTGACCATATCCTTGTCGGACTAAAAACAAACGGAATCTGGTACAGTTATCAACGGAACTATCGTGGGGATATTGTAGCGATCACAGACACTTCAGGTAATGTTGCTGCCGAGTACACCTATGATACATGGGGCAAACCGCTTACGACGAACATCACCGATTCGAAGCTTACAGGTCAACCGCTTCGTTATGCGTCGTACTATTATGATGAAGATTTAACGATTTACTACTTGATGGCACGCTACTATCATCCAGAACAGGCCGTCTTCCTATCCATCGATCCAGAACTTGATGCCGATGAGACCGTCTCGATGGCAAATGGCTATTCGTATGCGGACAATAATCCGGTCCTAAAAGTCGATCCAGATGGAACGTGGGCTTGGGTAGCAGTTAAGGCTGGCTATGGAGCCTATACTGGTTATCAAACCGCTAAGTCTCGCGGATACACCGGTTGGAAAAAATGGGGGTACACTGCTTATAGTGCCGTGAGTAGCGCAGTTGGATTTGGTAGATTTGTTAAGTATGGTAAATCCTTATATTCCTCTAGAAAATATCAAGTGGGTTCCTATAACTCTCTAAAGGGAAGAGGAAAAGAAGGATTAGATGCTCATCATGTAGGTCAAAAAGTCTTAATGAATAGACTTGTTAAAAATTACCACCCTGGAAAGGCTCCAGCTATAAGTGTACCAAGTGTAGGTCATACTACTAGAAAAAAAGGTTTTGGAACTGTATCTAAATCAACGAAAGGAATAAATAATGCAAGAAGTTTATTGGCTAGAGACATCAGAGAATTAAGAAGGGTATATAGAGATATACCTAATGCGCAGTTACGAAAACTTATTCGCTTAAATAAAAAAATGTATCCAGAAATGAGGAGAAAAAGATGAACGAAATAAATGAAAAGTTTGTAAAATCAATTTATAAAACAATAGTTGAAGGTAACATAGTATCCTATAAAGATATGTATGAAGAGGAACTTGATTATTCAAAATTAAAAAAATCAGAAATGAATATTTATTGGAAGAAACAAGATGAGTTTTATAAAAGTTTAAGCGCTGAACAAAAGGAAATTATTTTTTCCATGTTGAAAGTAGTCATGGTTGATACAATTTCCCATGTGTTCGGAATTATCGACGGAAGTTCAGGACTAGTTGATTTTGAAGTAGAACCTAAACTACTATTAGATTCTGTAGATTCAGAAGGTTATTTACAAGACTTATTTTTAGGATATATTGAAGATGAAAATCTACTTCCATAATTTAAAAGTTAATTTTCACTGCTAGTAAATCTGTTAGCGAATCAATTCACTTTCTT